>CBFDAN010000215.1:0-3893 GCA_965602815.1 uncultured bacterium | reverse complement strand
CTGCGAGACCTCCCCCCCGCTGGGGGGGGGAGGCGGAGTACCTAGGCTCCGCCGCTGGGGGGCCCTCTCCTTCCATCCCCACCTCCGTCCCGTACACAATCGGGAGGCCGATCTCGCGTGCAGCGACGTGGACCTTGGCAGCACCCCGGAAGCCGTCGTGGTCAGTAACGGCGAGTGTCGTGTAGCCCAGCTCAGCAGCGCGAGCAACGAGATCGTACGGATGAGAAGCGCCGTCGAGGAAGCTGAAGTTCGTATGTGCGTGGAGCTCTGCGTACCGTGCCACGACACCACCTTAATCGAACATATGTTCGATTCACATGGGGTTCACAAGTGCGCAAGAATCAGGGGGTGTACGACGACCTGACACCAGAGGAGCTCGAACAGATCCGGAGGCGGCGCATCGTCCGCTCCGCGATCGTGGTTGTCGTCGTTGTCGCCATGGTGGCCACCCTCCTCTTCCCCGTCATCGTTCGGATCATGCGCCCAACACGCGCTCCCGACACCGTGATCGCGATCCACGAAGAGGTCATATGGCGTAGGATGAGCCTATGAAAGAGTTCTCCGTCACTCTTGCGAACCAGCCGGGCCAACTTGCCACCCTCGCACGGCGGCTCTCGGATGCCGGGGTCCATATCCAGTCGCTCGCCGCGATCGGTTCCGGCACGGAGAGCCTCGTCCGCCTCATGCCGGACGACGCCGATGCAACGCGCAGGGTTCTTCAAACCGCTGGACTCCACTTCGAGGAACGCCTTGTTCTCGACACCTTTCTCCCGGACGAGCCCGGAGCCCTCGCCGAGGTCGCACAGCGACTCGCCGACGCGGGCGTCAACATCGACTCGATCTACCTCCTCCACTCGAACGCGGAAGGCCTCCACTTCGCGGTGACCGTGGATGACCCTCAGGCGGCACGCGCCAACCTCGGCTGACCTGCCCGGTCCGTTGAACCGTCGCCGGACGCTGAACCCACGCCACACGAGCGCCGGTACTCCGGCTACATCCCGCATTCGTTCGCGTCGCCGGCGCCTGCTTCAGCGGCCCCACCTTCGAGAACCTCGACAACCTTCGCTCTGATTCGGTTCACGTTCGGAATGGGATAGCCCCCCGGTGTGCGGCCGCTGTTGTAGGTGGGCGGCACCAGACCAACGGTGGAGACGCGCTGGAGATCGACGCCACCCAAGATGTCGAGAAGATCGGGGAGGAATGCCAGCGGAATGTCCGTGACAACCGAACGTTCGACGACGTCGGCCAGCGTGTGGAATGAGCGTGCGAGCGTAAGCGGATCCAACTGATCGGCGGCGGCCCGAACCAAGCAGCGTTGCCGCTGCATCCGGTCGTAGTCGGAAGATCCGATCCTCCACCGCGAGTAGGCAAGGGCCTCGAGGCCCGTCAGGTGGTTCAGCCCCGGCTCCACGTTCACCCGCGCCTTCGGCGAGTCCTCCGACGGAGCCGACACCGCGACGTGATACGGCTCCGTGACCATCACTTCGACACCGCCGATCGCGTCGATGACGTCGACAAAACCTTCCATGTTGACCATCACGTAGTAGTCAATGCGCAGGTCGACAAGGTGTGCGACTACGTCGCGCAAAGCTGCAAGACCGGGATCCGGTGCGTCGGGGTAGGTGCTCGTCCAGTCCCTCGTGTGCTGGTGGACTCGGTTGAGCATCTCGGGGAAACAACGGCACGACTTGAAGCGTGGTTCGTCGGGCAGCCCGTCACCGTTCCTGTCGGTCCAGCTGTCGGGGAATCCATCACCGTCGTCGTCGACAGCCTCCTTCTCAATGGCTTCCTTTTGAAGTCTGATGAAGGAGTCCTGGAACCCGGGAGGTAGCGGGACGCGCTTGAAGTTGCGAGGAAGGCCGAACAGCGCCGCCTGGCGGCTCTCGATGTCAAACGTGGCCACGATCATCGAATCGGTCCTCAGTCCCTCCCTGCCCGGACCTTCGTCAGCCCCAACGAGCAGAATCGTGAGCCGGTCCCCCGCCACGCGCTCCTGGTATGGGAGTAGTGGTGCCTCCGGTACCGGAGGGGCCACGATGTCGACCCACACCTCAACCGCCTCAGGATCACCGATGCCCTGGCGGAACACCAGGTTGCGCGCCGACCGATTGGACTCGAAGACCACCGGTTCAGGCGGTGCCGATCGCTTCTCGGGTGCCGCGGGCTCCCGAGTCATCTCAGGGCTCAACACATCCTGGATCGGTTCGTCCTCTGCGACAAACACCGTCTCGAGCAGCGAGATGCTGCGGACCGTGTACGACGCGGCGCCAACCTGGGGCGCTGCGACAACGGCGACTAGTACGCCGAGCAGGAGTCCGGCAAATCGGGGTGATGGACGATGTCCACCTGCGACCACATATGCGTCGACCACGGAGACAATGCGCCACCCGAGCAGCACAACGTTCACGACCAATGACACGCGCAGCAGCGTCGGCTGAACAACCCACGTCAAGAGCGGGCGGGGTCCGAACGATCCGGTAGCCACGCCAACCAGCACCGCGAAGAACACCAGCAGGATCGGAGCGAAGAAGACAAGTGCCCGGAGACGGCGACCGGCAAACCACTGTCCAGCTCCGGGGAGAATGGCGGACAGCGCGGCGGCGACGATCGGTGATCGTCCCGAGCCACTTCCCACCGTGCGCCCTCCGGTCATGCTCAAACGTTACGCCGCGAAGCCGAGGCCTGCAGCACGAGCCGGAGCATCAGCTCATGTCGACGGCGCTGATGGCCCATGCCATCCCGTCCTGCGGATCTTCGACGGCGAGATGCAGCGCCCACCCTCCAACGGCATCTCCCGGATCCCACAGCACCCATCGGAGTTCCGAGGCCTCCTCGAGCACGGAGGGGTCGTCCGGGATGTCGTCGTAGCCGAGAAGAGCGGCCAGGACCCACCAGGCCAGCGTCCGGCCGACCGGAGTGCCGCGCCTGCTTCCGAACGCGCCGCCACTTGCTCCGGTCCACACCATCGCCGAGAGGGTCTCGGCGAGAGTCACGTCGACTGCACGGGCGCGATGTGGTCCGAGGGCTCGGATCGCACCGAATGCGTCGCCCTTGACCTGGATGACGTCCGCGTGTCCGCTCGACTCGTCCCACCAGGGCCGGACCAGCGCCAGCAGAGCCTCGCCGGCCCCTTCGTCGTCAACAACCTCAAAGGTGTCGGGGAGGTCGACCCAGACAAGCGGGCTTCGGTCGCCTTCCGGAAAGTCGGCACCGTCCGATCTGTACACCGCGGCGGGATAGGCCGGCTCCCACGGCTCGATGGTCGGCGGGATCTCCAGAATGCGACCGTCGATCGACTCCGATTCCACCACGTCTCCCCGGATCGACCGTTCGTGGCCCATCAGGGCCCGCAGCGTGGGAACGTTCACGAGCGGTTCCAACTCTTCCCACGAATGGCGCGATGCTGCGACCTCCCACAACGGCCCTGGGCCGTATCGTCCTTTGCCGTCTCCCAGCACCGCAACTGCTCGGTCGGGTGGGCCGTCGAGCGCGAGTCGGTACTCGGCGTACTCGGCCGGACCCCACACCTGCTTCCCGCGTTCCACCGCCTCGCGGCACCGGTCCCGCACCGTCTCGATACCGCTCCAATCGCGAGCGGTCACAAGTCCATCGACAAATCGAACGAGACCGTCGAGGTCGCTTGACTCAATGAGCGCGGTCAGCGCGTCGTCTGGCACATGAGGACGTTAGGCCATCCAACGCCAAGGAGACCAGCCGGATCGCGTGATGCCGGCCGAGTCGTCCTAGTCTTCCGTCTCCCCTCCCGAAAGGCTGTCGTGGGCATCCGCTGTGGCATTGTTGGGCTCCCGAACGTTGGCAAGTCGACGCTGTTCAACGCGCTCACCCGAGGCGAGATCCAGGCGGATAACTACCCGTTCTGCACGATCGAACCC
>CBFDAN010000214.1:0-3899 GCA_965602815.1 uncultured bacterium | reverse complement strand
TCGTTGTCACGATGTGGGTCATCGCCGTCAGGGCAAGGACGATGCCTGCCAGCGGAGTGAACCTCCGGCCAAGCCGCGTGTCGCGAGCGACGATGCCGAGATAGAGGATCGAAAGAGCGAAAGACCACGAGAACGAGAACTCCCCGGCCAGCGTCGACTTGATGTTGGCGCCGAAGATCGAGAAGCTCTCCATGAATACGAACATCGACCCCGTGAGCGCGGCAAGCCCCGACACGGAACGTGAGAAGCCGAGCAGTCGGACGAACGCGTAAGTGGCGATGGGAAGAGCTACCAATCCGACAATCGTCACCAGCTTGAAAGCAACCCCGTACGGCAGGAACACGTCGAGCAGAACGGTGATGAGCGCCGGGATGGGGAAGTAGAAATAGAGGGCAGGGAAGCCGGCATACCAGCTGCTCGACCAGCCGAAGAGTCGGCCGGATGGGAGCAGCACATCGCGCAGGACCTGAGGGAGGAGCACGTGTGCCCCCATATCGCCGCCGGTCGGCGTGTTCGCGACCAGGATCTGTGGAAAGCGGATCAGCGACCCGGAGCCGATAATGCCGAGAACCCCCGACATGATGAGCAGAATGAGCAGCGTCGGCACACCGACCAGAATGACGATCAACCAGGTTGGTACCGCACCGGTTTCAGGAGCCGCCGACGGCCCGGATTCATGCTCGTCGAGCGCGGACATGGACGGAAGGGTCACGCGAGGGAGGCTAGCGAAGGACGCGAAGTAGGGCGGGTCTACGCCTCGCGGCGGGCGACATCGATGAGTGCGTCGAGATCGAGCACCTCGCCGTCACGGTCCCACCACTTCGACTCACACCGATGGCATGAACAGAACACCACTTCCGAGCCGTCGGGAAGAGTGAGCTCGATCTGGATTACGGAGTTCTGACCGCATGTGTTGCAGGTGAGTTCATCGTTCATTGTCTGCCTCCCAGGACCACATCGTAGCCTCAGACTGGCCCCACCGCCTCAGGAACATCTTCGAGTTTGCCCAAATACCGAGACCGGCGTTTCCCATCTTCGGTCCAGTATGCGTACCAGTACGGACCGTGCGGACACCGCGTACAGCTGTCCTTCCCGCACCGCACCAGCTGTTTCCTGAGTTTGACCTCCGGTCCCGACCCCGGCAGATCCACACCGCGTCCTTCGAGCCGCGCCTTGGCAAGGATGTACAGCCGCCGCAGTTCGTGCTCGTCCATTTCCCTGACGGCCTCGAGAACATCGCGGTCAATAGACATCTCGCTCCCCTACGCCGTGCCTGAGTTGAACAGAGTGGGCTGGGACCGGCGATCGTGGAGCACCCAGCCGACCGGAGCGGTCACACGATCGGCGTGCACCGTACACAATGCGTACCGCGTTCCGGTCAGTGCAGACCCCTCGTGGTCGACAAGCCACGCTTCACGCCGTTCGTACGCATACGTGAGACTCGACGTGGGGATTGATGAGCAGCGAACGCAGGTCATGGCCGCGCGACGTTAGGAGCACGCGGGGAAAGGACCAAGCACTCACAGGGGGTCATTGGATGCCAGCCGCTCGGATCGCCTTGTTGAGTCGGTTGCGACTCGGTGCTCCGGTCTCAAACATCACGGACCGCCCGTCCCTGTCAAGGACGGCGACCAACGGCACCGCTTCAACGTGGTACTGATCGAAGAGTTGCGGCTCCAACTCCCAGGTGACTTCACGGATTGATGCCCCCGTGGCTCCAACCGTGCGCATCGCCTCAGCGCAGGTTGAACAATCGGTCGACGTGAATACAACCAAGCCGGGACGGTCGCCAAGTCCGTCGAGGTCGATTGGCGGATGCGGCGGCCTCTGCCACCGTGCGACGAGGCGCACCACAACGATCACTGCCACCAACAGTGTGAGCACAATGACAACCCGGATAATCGTGTTCATCCCACGCCGCCGATGAACGCCACACCTTGCGAGCCGGCAATGGTGACCGCGACCGAGACCGGGACGTTCGATTCGACGAGCATGCCCGAGTTGCCGGTCTCCGACAGCGGTGAGATCGGCACTTCAAGGTATCTACCTGCCGGAATCAGCATCTTCTCCGAGCCCCCGGACGACACGCCGAGCGGACTCAGCGTGACGGTGGCCTCATCACCCGTGGGGTTCAGAATCCAGACCGACGTGTCCGCACCCGGCACCATTCCGAGTCCGGGTACGAGCCACCGCTCGAGTGGTTCGGCGTTGCCCGGCATTGCAGCGAGCCCGTTGTAGATGACGGGTTCCACGGGTTCTTCACCCTCGTCCGACTCCGAAGTCTCGGCATCGGCGACGGTGGTGTCCGTGGTTGATTCCTCGTCTGCGGGCTCATCCGGCGTGGCGTCGTCATCGGTGGCGCCTCCATCGTCGTCTTCCGGAAGCACAACATCTGTCGACGGGAACGTTCCTTCGGGTCCCGCCTGAATGATGGCGGCGACCGGGACGTTCGACCGAACGCGGACCGCGAACGGAGGCTCTGCAAGGTCCGCAAGGTTGATTCGAACGGGTTCGAGCGGCGAGATGATTCGTCCATCCGCGTCGAGGATTGGCCCGTCGGGTGTGAACAGATCGATAGCGACCGTTGCTCCGGTTCCACCAGTGTTGGACAGCACCAAGGTGGGCACCAAACCGCGGACACTCGTCACGGGGAAGTCCCACGTGGTCGACTGACCGGTACCCGGCCACGACGCTTCGTCGGTCCCGTTGTTGAGAACGAGAGTCGGGATGACGATTCCGCTCTCCGATGTCACCGCGAAGCTGGCGTTGTCGAGGAATGGGATCACTCGAGAAAGATCCTCGGTCAACCACGACCTGCCGGGGATGTCGATGTTCTCGAAGCCGGCGAGGGGCGAACTGCCGAATTCCGTGATGGCCTCGACCCGCACCTTGGCGCCCTCAGCGAACGGGTTGAACAGATGAAGCTGCAGCGTGAACCCCTCGGCTGTGATCCCCCCGGCGAGATGCCATGTTTTGGGGACCGAGAGTACGCACCGGTCACCGGTGAGGAGCTCCTCCGACCACATCGCCGTGGTCGCGACGGCGGGGCCATCGTCGAACTCGACGACTCCTGGGGAATCGCCGCGCCGCACGATGGCTCCGGCATCCAGACTGCGGGCGCCGGGGCCGCGAAGCCGAACATCCTGGGTATCCGGCTCCTCGGTCGGATTGGGGTTCGGGATGGTGATGCTCGCGTCGACGTCGACAAACGATGCGAGGTTGAAAGCCGAGTCTCTCAGCGCGCCGGCTGTGACCCAGGGGCAGTACCACGCGCTGGGATCACCGGTGGCGGCGCCCGCTTCCGGGGGGACCGTTCCAAAGTCGGGGCGACGCACGTCGACCGGGCCCGCTTGTGCGAACGCAAGGGCTCCAAGGACTCCGACTACGATGACGACGGCAGCGCGCCTCATCCGAATCTCCTTCCCGCCCAGGCGAATCCGCTGAGAGCGACGAGCCACACCACAGCGGCAATGGCTTGCGTGCGGCGCGATCCGATCGGATCGAACTCTGCTACCCCCGTCGAGGCGGGTACCACATTCGCCCAGCCGGCCTGCCGCCACTCACCAGGCCCCCATCGGCCGTTCGCATTCTCTCGCACCTCGAGGTCGACTCCGAACGTCGGCTCTCCCGAATACCCGGTGCCGTCGCGGGTCCACACAGTTCCCTCGCCGCTGACCGTGCGAACGGCGAGCTCCGCCTCGTTCTCGAACGTCGTGTTCGCCAAACCGCCACCGAGGGGCACAAGATCCAGCTGGCCGACGAAAGCAGTGCGCCAGGCGTCAGCAAACGGATCGAGGATCCCCGCGTCGATCACGACGACCCATCGGATCCCAAACGGGGCGAGGAGTTCGCCGGCCCGCTTCGTCTCTCCGTCGATGATCAGCTTCAGTGTCTCGGCG
>CBFDAN010000213.1:0-3951 GCA_965602815.1 uncultured bacterium | reverse complement strand
GACCATCTCCGGGAACGCCGACTATCCGGGAGATTTTGACTGGTACCGGGTTGATCTCGGCAAAGGGCAGGCCATCACGATCGACGTTGATGCGATCGCGTTCGATCCGGTGCTGATGATCGACGCCCCCGATGGGCTCGGGTACATCCAGGCAATCGACGACGACTCCGGCGGAGGCCTCTTCGGGACCAATCCACGGATCGTCTTCACCGCCCGAGAAGCCGGATCATTCTTCGTGATTGTCGGAGATGCGGGCGCCTCAGGACCGGGGGCGTACTACCTGAACGTCGACTGACGACGGAAGCCGCCACTATCCTCCGCAGCCCCGGAGATCACTGGAGTCAGTGCGTGCGTTGGTCACAGGCGTTCATCCCCACACTCAGAGAAGACCCGGCCGATGCCGAGGCCGTGAGTCACCGCTTGCTCGTGCGTGGTGGCTACATCCGCCAGCTGATGTCGGGCGTCTACTCGCTGCTGCCGCTCGGGTACCGCGTTCGGGCGAAGATCATGGCAATCATCCGAGAGGAGATCGACGCGATAGGTGGCCAGGAGCTGCTGTTCCCTGCGCTGCATCCCCGCGAGATCTGGGAGCGGACGGGGCGGATCGACTCGATGGGGGACATCCTCTTCAAGCTGAACGACTTGCGCGGCGGTGACGCCGTTCTCGGCCCGACGCATGAGGAGATCTTCACAACGATCGCCACGGAATTGACGTCGTACAAGCAGCTTCCGCAGCTCTGGTACCAGATTCAGACCAAGTTCCGGGACGAGCCGCGACCGAAGGCCGGCCTGCTGCGCGTGCGTGAGTTCACCATGAAGGACTCATACAGCTTCGACCTGGACACTGCCGGCCTCGATCTTCAGTTCGATCGCCACTTCGCCGCGTATTCGAGGATCTTCGAACGGATCGGCGTGACGGCGATCCCGGTTGAGGCATCGTCGGGAGCGATGGGCGGCTCGGATTCGATCGAGTTCATCGTGCCCTCACCGGCCGGGGAGGACGATGTCGCGTACTGCCCGGCTTGTGACTACGCCGCCAACGTCGAGCGAGCCACATCGACGGTCGCGCGGGTTGAAGACGACCCAGGGCCGGATCAAGCCGAACGTTTTCCAACGCCCGGAGTTCGCACGATTGCTGACCTCGTCGAGTTCGACGGCGGGGCGGAGGCCGACCGCCAGATCAAGACCCTGGTCTACATACTCGACGGGGAACCAGCGTTGGTGCTGTTGCGCGGCGACCACGAACTGCACGAGCAGAAACTGCAAGATGGGACCGGCGCTATCGAGATTCGCCCCGCGCACGCCGAAGAGATCCGGAATCTGTTGGGGGCCGATGCCGGGAGTCTCGGGGCGGTAGGCATCGACGGCCTACGGATCCTGGCCGATCTGCAACTCGCCGAGCGTGTGAACATGGTGACGGGAGCGAATCTCGACGATCACCACCTCCGGGGCGTCGACCTCGGGCGGGACATTTCGGTCTCGGAGTGGCTGGATCTCCGGGCGGTGGTCGCCGGCGAAGGTTGCCCCGTGTGCGGCGAGCCGCTGGAGTTGTTCCGCGGGATCGAGGCAGGCCACATCTTCAAGCTCGGCACAAAGTTCTCTGATGCCCTCGGAGCGACGGTCCTCGACGACGCAGGAGCACCGATACCGATTGTGATGGGTTCATACGGCATCGGTGTGGAGCGGAATCTCGCGGCGGCCGTGGAAATGAACCACGACGACCAGGGAATCGTGTGGCCGGTTTCTATCGCTCCGTATGAAGTAGTCGTCACCGTCGTCAAGGCCAACGACGAGGACACGATGACGGTCGCCAACCGTCTCTACGACGATCTGCAAGCCGCCGGAGTCGACGTGTTGATCGACGATCGGGCCGAGCGGCCGGGTGTGAAGTTCATCGACGCCGAGCTGATCGGAGTTCCGTTTCGGATCACTGTTGGCCCGAGAGGTCTCGCCGACGGCGTGGTGGAGCTCTCCGTGCGCAGCACGAGTGAGAAGTCAGAACTCGACGTAGAGAACGCGGCTGAAGAGATCGCAACGCTCGTGGCCAGTAGCAAGTAACCGTAGTTAGTAGTTAGTAGCAAGTACCAAGACTCGAGACTCGAGACTCGAGATGTGAGACAGTCTCGTGTCTCGTGTCTGTTGTCTCGTGTCGGTTGTCTCGTGTCTGCCTTGTCTTTTGCACTTCTTGTCCTGCATCGCGCCGTACCGCCTATACTCCCTTCCGCAACGGGATGTACGCGTCGAGGTGGGCCTGGCCCGCCTCGTTGTGTGATGTACCCAGTTAGGAGCACCGGGCGTGGCGGATGTCGCAGAACAGATATGGGGCCTCGTGGGCCCATATGTCGCTGCCGAGGGCGTCGAACTCGACGATGTCGAGGTCCTTGGAGGAGGCAAACTTCTGCGCGTCGTGGTTGATGCCGATGACCCGATCGGTCTGGATCGTATCGCCGACCTATCGCGTGGTATCTCCCGTCTGATCGAGACCGATGATCCGTTTCCAGGGTCGTACACCCTCGAGGTGACATCGCCGGGCCTGGAGCGCAAGCTTCGCAGGCCGGAGCATTTCCAGCAGGTGCTGCAGAGCGATGTACACATCAAGACGTTCACGAAGATCGAGAACGAGAAGCATCATCGCGGTGCCCTGGTAGCGGCCGACGACGAGGGGATCGTTGTTGCCGTCGATGGAGACGAACGCCGAATCGAGATGAGCGACATCTCGTCGGCACGCACCGTGTTTGTGTGGAAAAAGGGCGAGAAGCCCGGCAAGAAGTCGTAGGGAGAGGCAACGATGGACTACAACCTGTTGGACGCGTTGGAGCTCCTCGAGCGGGAGAAAGGTGTCCCCGCCGACACCATCCTTGACGCGCTCGCAAACGCCCTCGTCTCTGCGTACAAGCGCACGCCGGGGGCGGCTGAAGAAGCTCGGGTCACGATTGACGCCGACACCGGGGAGATGCTGGTTTACGGCCAAGAACTCGACGAAGACGGAAACGTCGTCGAAGAGTGGGAAGACACCCCCGACAACTTTGGGCGGATCGCAGCGCAGACTGCCAAGCAGGTGATACGCCAGCGGCTTCGCGATGCGAAACGCGAGCAGGTCTATGACATCTACGAAGGGCGCGAAGGCGACCTCGTCACGGGGATTGTGCAGCAGTCGGATCACCGATACGCGATCCTCGACCTCGGCGACGCCGAGGCCATCATGCCGTCCTCGGAGCGGATCCCGTACGAGCGCCTCGAGCGAGGGAACCGCGTCAAGGGGTACATCCTCGAGGTGCGGGGCGAGGGTAAGGGCCCGCAGATCGTCGTGTCCCGCAGCCATCCTGAGTTCATTCGTTCGCTGTTCGAGCTCGAGGTGCCGGAACTCGTGGACGGGGACGTCGAGATCAAGGCCATCGCCCGGGAACCCGGCCATCGAACGAAGATCGCCGTTGCATCAAACGACCCCAACGTCGACCCCGTGGGAGCCTGCGTCGGAGCTCGAGGATCGCGTGTTCGCCAGGTCGTGAACGAACTCCGGGGCGAGAAAGTTGACATCGTCGAATGGCGCGACGACACCGAGGGTTTCATTGCCGAGGCCCTCAGCCCGGCCCGGGTCAAGGACGTGCGGCTCGACGAGGACGAACGGACCGCCGAAGTTGTGGTGCCCGACCACCAGTTGTCGCTCGCCATAGGCAAAGAAGGGCAGAACGCCCGCCTCGCAGCGCGCCTCTCGGGATACCGGATCGACATCCGGTCCGAGAGCCAGGATCTCGGACTCGACCTCGAGGACGAGGAGGAAGCGGTGCTTGAGGAGGCCGTGGAGGAAGCGGTGGTTGAGGAGGCCGTGGAGGAAGCGGTGCTTGTGGAGGCCGTGGAGGAAGCGGTGCTTGTGGAGGCCGTGGAGGAAGCGGTGGTTGAGGAGGCCGTGGAGGAAGCGGCTGACACCGTGCTCGACGCTGACGAGATCGC
>CBFDAN010000212.1:0-3991 GCA_965602815.1 uncultured bacterium | reverse complement strand
CGGCGAAGATGGTTTCACCGTCGGTGACGAGTCGGATTTCCGAGAGGTGGGTGTCCATATCGGCGGTGCGGCGCAGGTAGTCCCATGCACGCCGGACGCGCTGAATCGACATGCCGTTGTCGAGCAGACTCTTCACGACCCGGAGCGCGATCAGATCACGAAACGAGTAGAGCCTCCGTCGACCCGGCCGTCCACCGGTCTGCTGAAGCGAAGGCTCAACGAGAGCTACCTTGTCCCAGTAGCGGAGCTGATGTGGCGTACAGCCGGTGAGCCGTGTCGCTTGCTGAGCGGTGAATCCTTCCACGCTTTCTCCCCATTGTCTCCGGCCGCCCGGCCGGTCCGTAAATCTTGAGTGACCCCTCTCGGGGAGGCAACTCTAGCGTTCCCGACGCCAACGTTCTCTAACGTCGTCCATCCACCCGGAGACGGAGAACGAAGCGGGCTTGTCGACTCGCGAAGCGCGCATCGTCATTGCGATCGTTGCGGCAGAAGCGACCATCAGGATGAAGCCAAGACCAGCGAGATACGAGAACCTCGTGAAGGTTCCGAGCATGATCGCCAGCCCCACGAAGAAACCAACGGCCGCAAGACGCTGCCGCCGTTTGACTCGTGTCGAGAAGTCAGTCTTGGCAACCGTCTGGGCCAGCTTCGGATCCTCTGCATAGAGGTTTCGCTCGATCTCCTCGAGGATCTTCTGCTCTCGGTCATCCAGCGGCATTCGGCCACCCTCCGCGACAAATCGCTCCGCTCGTTCAGTATACCGGTACATCGCTCGGACGTACCCCGTTGATTCAGCGGTCTCGCTCCGGGGGACCGGAATGATCCCCTCCCCGCGGGGCGATGCGGGCCGGGATGACCGCAGAAGCGCCGAATCGTTCCCTCACCTCATCGACGGCCTCTGCTGCGGCGTCGCGCCGCTCGGCACCGAATGTCAACTGCCGCGCATCATCCACATCAATGAGGTCACTCACCGCGATCCCGAGCAGACGAACGGACCGACGCCCGATGCCGGCGCGGGTGAGCAGGCCACCTGCGGTGTCCCAGATCTCGATCGTGTGGCCAACCGGCACCGGCCGTCGCGATGACCGACTGATCGTCGAAAAGTCGCCGAACCTCACTTTGAGCGTGACCGTGTGACCGCTGAGGTGCGCCGACGCCAGACGGGCTGCGACCTGGTCACACAGCCGCAATACCTCACGTTCGATGACGTCCAAGTCGACGAGATCCCGTTCGAAGGTGCTTTCGGAAGAGATCGATCGTGCAGCCGCTCCGCCTTCGACCGGTCGAGAATCGTCGGCGTGTGCGAGCGCAGACAGATGTTCTGCGGCGGCCCGCCCGACCCCCGCCTCCAAGAGGCGAACCGGTGTGTCGGCTACATCTCCGATTGTGCGTATTCCGAGATCGCTGAGACCTGCCCGGGTGGCCTCTCCCACTCCCCAGAGCTCGGCAACGTCGAGCGGGTGGAGGAAGTCGAGTTCCGTGCCCGCGGGTATCCGGAGCAGCCCGTCGGGTTTGGCATGCTTCGATGCAAGTTTGGCGACGAATTTCGTGGAGGCGATCCCGACGGAGGACGGGATCCCAACCTCCGACCTGATGGCGATGCGTATTGATTCACCGATCTCCTCGACCGTCGAGTGGTGGAGCCGAAGGCCGGACACATCGAGGAATGCCTCGTCGATCGATATTCCCTCGACGACCGGCGTGATCGACCGCATGATCTCGAACACGTGACTCGAGACTTCGCCGTACCGGCCGTGCTTTGGATTCACCACGGTGAGCGAGGGGCATCGCCTACGCGCCTCACCGACGGGCATCGCCGATCGAACCCCAAAGCCTCGAGCTTCGTAGCTCGCCGACGCAATGACGGCGCGTTGGCCGCTACCGCCCACAGCCACGGGGATCCCGAGGAGGCTCGGGTTGTGGAGGCGCTCCACCTCGACGAAGAACGAATCCATGTCCACGTGGAGAATCGGTTCGGCGAACGATTCCATGACACCACCGTACCCGGTAGCCTCCAGCACATGAGCGCCGATTCCTGCACGGTCTATCTCGTCCGTCATGGTGAGGCCCGGAATCCGGGTCACATCGTCTACGCCGACCTGCCCGGATTCTCGCTCTCACCGACCGGCCGGCGCCAAGCCGAGTACAGCGCCGAGCGCCTCCCTGACGATGCGACAGTGGTCACCTCTCCCCTCGCTCGCGCGCTGGAGACGGCAACTATCATCGCCGAGCGGCGGAACGGCCACCTGGTCGTCGACGAGTCGTTCACCGAGTGGGGGCTCGGCATGAGATGGGCGGGGCACCCCTGGGAGTCACTCGACAAGTTGTTCCCCGGCGAACTCACCGCCTACCTGGATCATCCGGAACACCTCCCGTTCTCGCCCGAGTCGCTGGCCGACCTCGCGCGGAGGGTTGGAAACACCGTGAAGCGGCACAGATTGGCCACGAGCGGTCCACTGATCTTCGTATCGCATCAAGATCCCATTCAGGCGGCGCGCCTGTCCCTCACCGGTCGCCCGCTGGCCGAGCTCAACCTGGACAAACCGGAACATGCCGGGGTGATCGAGTTGGAATCCCGACCTACTCGTCCGTGGGACGAGTGCGCTACGTGGGCTCCTGACCAGAACGAGATCGACCCACCGTCGGCTGCACTGTGACGCGCCCCCAGAGGGACGCCGCCGGTACACTTCCGCCGTCCGCGACCAGGCAAGGGATACCCCGGTGAGCAGCGCCAACCTGAAGAATCTGTCCACATCGGCCGGCGACCGCGACCGGGTGCGGTAGGGCTCGCTCTGTGTCATGAAACGGTCGACAAGCCCACCCTTGATCATCTCCGGACTGTTTGCCGCAGCGGAGCTGCTCTGGTCGATCCGCCTCACCGTATCTCCCCAACCACTCTCCCCGGGATCATCGGCACTTGTCGTTGCAGGGATCGTCCTGTACACCGTGATTGCGGTTGTCGGAATGCTGCTCGTACGCGCACCGTGGGCCCGATGGCTCGCGCTCACAACGGCCGTCTGCACGGTTCTCATTGGCGCACTCGGCGCGGACGTTGATGCACTCTCGATCACCGCTGCGGCGTTCTCACTCCTCGCGATCGGGGGACTGGCAGGTCCGTGGCTCAAGATCTGGCTTCGCCGGCGCCCAGGGGCCGGGGCCGGAGCCATCGCGGTCGCGCTCCCTCTCACCGCCATCGCGGCACTCCCCCTGGCCGGTCTGGCTTCCGTTGAATCGACAACACCGGCGGCGCTCGCTCTTGCGTTTGCCGGACCCGTTCTTGCCTGGGCATACGCCAGAGGCTTCACTCTGGGAATGTGGGCTCTTCGACTCGCTGCACCGATGATGGCTCTCGTTGCCGCCATTGCGGCCGGAACCTGGGGAGGGGGAGTCTTTGTGACCTACGGAGCTGCCGTGGGGATCCTGGCATGGTCGCCGGGTGCACGAGATGCCTTGTCGCCCGTCCAAGTGCCACTCCCGCCACCGCGAACGACGCCGCAACCCGGGCAGAGCCGATGAGCGGCTGGATCACGATCGTCGGCGCCGCCGTGGCCGGGATGATCCCGGGTCTGCTCCTTGCCGGACCGATCGGCGGTGCCATTGATCACGTCCGTGGCCGACACATAGGGGAAGCTGCCCTGTGGCCCCCGGAATGGAACCAAGGCCTGCACATGCTCGTCCACGGGAATCGTGCTGTTCCCGACCTCCAGGGCGTACGGGCCGCCCGTGTCGTTGAAGGTCTTCGGGATCCTCAACATCGTCTTCGGCGCCCTCGGTTTCATCGGCGGCGTGGGGAACCTCGTCCAGTCCGGCCGGGCGCCGGACGAGGTGACGGCCGTGATCCGGGATGTCTCGCACGCTGCGATGCGCGAGGTGGTGACGAAGAGCAAGATCGATGGCGTGCTCACCAAAGACAAGGGGCCAATCGAGGAAGAAGGACGAGCCCGCATCCAGCAGTTGCTCGACGGCTACGGCGCGGGCGTGCAGATCCAGC
>CBFDAN010000211.1:0-4007 GCA_965602815.1 uncultured bacterium | reverse complement strand
CACCTTATCTCGTCGGCTCGGACCGGGTCGAGTTGTCGTCGAGTCCGAGGACTTCGAGAAGCCGGGCGAGGGGGATGAGCACTCGGCGTCCGACCCGAATCACCGGTACCCCGGCGATCTCGCCATCACGGGCAGCGATCTCGTATGCGAGGTTGCGTCCAATACCGAGCAGCTGGGCTGCCTCAGAGACGGTCACGGTGGCGCTGGCACGGACGATCTGACCCCCTTGTGCGTCATCATCCGCCGCAAGGCTTGGAGCAAGATCCCGGGCAAGAGACTGTGCCGAGATCAGCTGGTTGTCGGCAGACGAGAAGTCACGGAACCTGGCGGCAACAGTCGAGGCGCGTTGCCCGTCCTCAGACATGAGGATCTCTCGCAGCGACATCTGGAGCTGTTGATGGAGTTGTTCCGCGGCGGCGTCATTCTTTCGACTGGTCGGCTGCTGCGTTGATTCCACGCCTTGAGTATGCGCTTCAGCCCTCTCACCAGAGTGTCAGTAGCCCTGTCAACCCGGATCCGATTCACGCCGCCGGCGTCCGTCAGACAAACATCGGGCCGGTTGGCGGCGCCCGCGGCCGATGCTACGAGAATCCTTGTGGCGTAGGGCTTCTAGCGGTGTCCGCGTGGACGATGACACTCTGATGACAGGGTTACTGACACTCTGGTGAGAGGGTTGGCGTGTCTATTCCGTGAACATGAAGCACGGAATGCCTGCTGGCCCCGGCGGAAGCGTCGCTGTCGATGGTGGCCTCGTTGATCCAGGTGGCCATTCAACGGCCGAACAATCCGTCCGAGCCCTATCTGGGTCGGCCAGAGCCCAGGCACTGAACCATTCTCTGCATCCGATGCACGCCAGGATGTCACGACCAGCCCACGATCGAAGACCCCCGGGACAGAATCTCTGCACCGCGAATGCCATCCACGACCGCCACGATCCCGCGAACGAACAGTGCACTCCCGTCGCAACCGCGTTTGCGCGCAGACACCCTCAAATCACACACGCACGTGCAACAAGTTGCATCCGGTTTACTGGTTAACCGATTGAGGTGATGCTGATGGCACTGGACCGAGGAACACTGTCGAGGATCGATCGGAGGGTGTTCGCCGAGTTGGCTCACACTGGTGGAGTCCAGGCGGTGAAGGTTCCGGTGTCGGATGCGATGTGGTCCACGTGGCGCCGGTACTGCACGGCGATCGGGTTGACGATGGGGGAGGGGATCGCCGGTCTGATTGACTTCGAGTTCGGTGCGTTGGTTAGCGACGGCGAGCGGGAGGGAGCGGAGTTCGCTGCGGAGTTGGAACGCCGGCTGGTTGCCAGGTCTGAAGCCCTTGACGCTCGGGAACGCCGTCTGGACGAACGAGAGCGGTCGCTGCGGGCAGCGGAGCGCCTCGTACGTGCCAGAACAAGACCACTTGAGCTACCGAGTCGGTCGAGTGTCGGTCGGAATGATGCTTGCCCCTGTGGCTCGGGGTTCAAGTACAAGCGATGCCACGGCAACTGATCGAGGACCAACGGTGGGTTGTTGCCGATGCCGTCGGGGCTGCGGCTACCGCAACGCCTTCGGCGCAACCGCCTGAGATTCGGTGGGGGCCGACGATCCGGCGACCTCGGGCCGCGTCCGGGCCGCGAGACGATGAGAGGTGACACGAAACGACACAAGCCAATCAGAGGCAAGGCCGCTGCTCAGACGGAGATTCCGGTCAAACAACGAGCTGGCAAGGACACCTCGCACCGACCACGGATCAGGAGGTTCGGGATTCGAGTTCCTCCCGGCGTGCCACAGATGCCCGTCCGCTGCACGGACATCCCGTCGCAGTACGGCGTCGTCGGCCAGGCTTGTCGTCTAGCCGAAATGTGGCTGTCCGCTCGCCGGGCGATGACCCAACCTCTCATCTGAAGACGGCTCGTGCCATGGGCGTGGTGTCTAGAGGTGTGCGCGGCGCAGGTCTAGGTACTTGCGCAGGATCACGCCGGTGATGACTTCGCCAACGACGACACAGAGGATGTTGACAACAAGCACGATCCCTGCGTTGCCGGCCTCAGTCCATGCTCCGGATGCGAGCGCTATCCCCACGTATGCGGCGGCGGGGATCGTTGTGATCGAGACACCGACTCCGACCGCGGCCCGGCCGTGGTCAGCGACGAACACGATCATGGCGGCGATTCCGGCGGCGATGGCAACCATGATCGTGAACCCATCGAGGACCGAGACGAAGTCGCTCAGCCGTTCCGGGATTCCCGCGAGGGCGTCGTCGGTTGCTCCGACGAACACGAGAATCACAGTTCCGACGTACGAGAGCGCGATGGCCACCACCATTCCGGCGGCAAGCGACCCTGTTCCACGCCAGAAGAGCCCTCTGCCCCTCATCAGAAGGGCGAACGCGATCGCGTTGAGGCGTCCTAGGTCCGGGCTAAACGCCATCGCCCCGACGATGGCGATCGGGCGATCCGCCCAACGGTGGCGATCAACGCCGCTGTCATCATTAGAAGCGCGTACTCGTAGTCGAAGCGCACGAGCCGTCGGAGCATGGTCCGCACCTGCCGCGCTCTCATTGTGTCAACTCGCTCCTCCGCGGTGATGGCTTCGCCATTTGCGAAGTGGAGCCGTTCGACATCTTCGACCGAGGTCAACGTGACTTCGCCATTCTCCCAGCCATCGAGCGAAGCGAGGTGCGCTACGAGAGCGTCCGCTGCAGCTTCGGGGATGTCGGCCTGGACGATGTCGACGTTGTCATCGACCGCGGTCGTGCAGCTGATTGCACCCGCACCGGGCGTCGCTCGGAGAAGGTCGACAACGTCGGAGGTCAAGGCGTTGGGGCAGGAAGCTTTCAGGAACAACATTTCGTCCTCATGACCGAGATGTTCTGTGACACGAGCCCTCCATTGTCATCACCTCCCGATCCCACCGACGGTGATCGGGCGCAGGTTCGGTTCCCAGCAGGGTGGAGTTGAGTAGTTCGCTGGCGAAACTCTACGGGTTGCTGAGCACAGTACCATCCGGATCGCAGTCGTCTTCAGTTGGTCCTCGGGCTCCGTTGAGGCTGGGCAGCTCGCTGCCTCGCCCGGTCGCGTTGTGAACCTTCGGGGCCACCGTGTTCGATCTGCGGACTGATTTTCGCCGTGCCGAGGAGGGCTCATTGTGGACAGCATCTCTCAGATGTTCACTGCCGGATCGAACTCATTCTGGAATCTCCTGCTTGCGGGACTCGTTATTGGTATCAGCTTGCTCGCCGCTCGCTATGCGCGTAGGGCCATTCGGCGGATGCTCCGCAACTACGAAGGCGTTGACGAATACGCCGGAGCGTTGCTCGGTCGTATTGCGGGCTGGACCGTCGTGTTCTTCGGCGTCGGTCTTGCGCTTGTCGTCCTTGGTGTGGACATGGCCGCGGTCGTACTGGGTCTTGCCCTCGTCGCTGCCTTTCTCGTGTTGTCTGGCAAGTCCCTTATCGAGAACTGGGCAGCGGGACTCCTCCTCCAGGCTCGCGCTCCTTACCGCCCCGGCGATCGGGTCCAGACACTGGATTACGTGGGTAATGTCGAGTTGACCAATGTCCGTTCGGTTGTGCTGAGGAAGAGCGATGGTCAGGTCATCCACGTGCCGAATATCGACGTGCTGACCAACCCGCTGATCAACGAAACGGGTGACGATTCCGGTCGCCGTTCGTCCCTTGACTTCGGGGTCGCATACGGCACCGACCTCCATCAAGCGGAACGCATCCTGACCGAGGCCGCAGCTTCGGTTTCCGGTGTTCGTGAGGAGCCTGCCCCCTCGGCATGGATTACCTCGTTGGGCGACTCGAGTGTTGTCCTGGAGTTGCGTTTCTGGACCTCCTACGCGGCACGCCACACGGTGCGATCGGCAGTCGCTCACGAGGCGCTGGAGCGTCTCGACGCTGCGGGCGTGGACATGCCGTTCCCGACCCAGCAGTTGATGATCACTGGCGAGATCGAGGGACCGTCCGATCCGTCGGCCCGCCCGGAGCAGAGCTAGGTGGGCGGCGCAGTG
>CBFDAN010000210.1:0-4039 GCA_965602815.1 uncultured bacterium | reverse complement strand
CGCTTTGGTGTTGTTCACCGGCATGCTCGACACCTTCGAGCGAGAGGTCCGGGCGTTCGGTTCGTTCCCCAGCCTCTTCCTCGGTCTCGCGAATGACGACGGCCTCTGGGAGCACTACGACGGCCATCTCAAGGTTGTCGACGCCGAAGGCAACACCGTGGCGGACGGGGTTGCACCATCCGACTACCGCTCGATCATCGGTGAGGCCGGACGTCGTGACTCGTACCTGAAGTCCCCCTACTTCAAGCCCAACGTGGGTCCGGATGACGATCCGCTCGAAGGCATATACCGCGTCGGTCCGCTGGCCCGGTTGAACGTCTGCGAACGTATGGGTGTTCCAGCGGCCGACGAAGCACTGACGGAGTATCGAGAACGTGCCGGCGGCGTCGCAAATTCTTCGTTCTTCTACCACTACGCCCGCCTCATCGAGATCCTCGCAGCCACGGAACGTATGGCAGACCACCTCGCAGACGACACGGTCACCGGCCCCCACGTCCGCGCCTATGCAGGCGTCAACCAGCACCATGCGGTTGGTGTCTCAGAGGCGCCGCGAGGAACACTCTTCCACGAGTATCAGGTTGACGAACATGGTGTGCTGACGGACGTCAACATGATCATCGCCACCGGTCAGAACAACCTCCCGATGAACGAGACGGTCCTCCAAATCGCCAAGGAGTGGATCGATGGGCCAACCATTCCGGAGGGCATTCTCAATCGCATCGAAGCCGGAATACGAGCGTACGACCCGTGCCTGAGCTGCTCGACACACGCGATCGGCATGATGCCTCTTGTTGTCACCCTCGTGGCTCCCGACGGCGAAGTTGTGTCCGAAGTTCGGCGTGGTTGAGATCCTCGTCATCGGATATGGGAACGACTTGCGCTCAGATGACGGCGCCGGCCGCGTCGTAGCTTCGCGGATCGAGGCAGCCGACCATCCCGGCGTGATCGTGCGGTCGCAGTCTCAGCTCACCCCGGAACTGGCTCTCGATATCACGCGAGCCGACGTTGCCGTCTTCGTCGATGCGAATGTCGATTGTGACGAGATGACGATCCATCCAGTTCGGCCCGGTGAGCCGGGATCGCAATCCATGAGCCACCACACCGATCCGGCTGCACTCCTCCTCCTCGCACGAGACCTCGGCCGGGTGCCCCCAGATGTGCATGTGGTCTCGATCCCCGCAACCAGTCTGGAGCTAGGTTTCGAACTCTCCACGGGAACAGCCAAGGGCGTCGAAGAAGCGGTGGACGCGATCACGGAGATCGTATCTCGCTCATTCGGCCTGTAGGCCAGCAACCCAACCATTCCTCCCCCTCAGTGGGCGGAGCACGGCTCGGGGCTCGCGACTATGTCCCGATGACCACTCCCTCGCGCGGCCTCGAGGCGGTCAGCGATACTGCGGCCACCGCGACGACGATCAGGACGAGGCCGAGGATCTGCGTCACCCCAAGCGACTCATCAAGGATGAGCCACGCGGTCAGCGCGGCCGCTACCGGCTCGATGGTGATGACAACCCCGACCACCCGCGCCGGCGCTCGCGATAGTGATGCAATCTCGAGCGATAGCGGCAAGGCCATGGCAAGCGTTCCGAGGGCCACCACGGCCCAGATCACCGTGGTATCCGACGGCGTCGGCATCGACCACGGCCTAGCAATGAAGAAGCCGACCACACCACCCATCGCGATAGCTCCCGCCGCAAGCGGGAAACCACCCACAATCGCTCCAACATCCTCGCTCAGACGAAGGTAGGTGGCGAGGAGGACCGCTGAGCTAAGTCCAGCGAGCACACCGATGACGTCGAGGGTCTCCAGGTTCCCGATCTGGACGAGCAGGCCAACCCCGATCACAGCCGAAACAACGGCTCCCCAGGTGACCGGCCGCGGATGAGCATGGCCGGCAACCCGATCCCAGACCACCACCAGCACCGGGGCGAGGAACTCGAGGCCGACCGCAGGGCCGACACCGATCCGCGCAATTGAGATGTAGAAGAAGCCGTTGAGAACGATCTGCAGTACGCCAACCAGGGCCACTCGCGCCGGGGCGCGGCTGATCTGTGATCGGTAGGCGATCGCCCATGGAAGAAGGCAGACTCCAGCGATCGCGATGCGGAGAGCTGAGAGCCTGAACGGGTCGAAATCATCAATGACGTAGCCGACAATCGCGGCACTCGTCCCGAAGATGACTCCGCCGATGGCTGCCATCGTGATGCCGGAAGCCGTGCGGTTCACAGGCGCTGCCTCATTCGGCACAGCCGCACGCGATCAGCAACATCCGTGGATCCGCTTCATCGCCACACGTCCTCTCGTCGAGCCAGCGAAACGCTACCCCGAAGCGAGTATCAACTCGGGTGAGGTCGGGTTCGACCGTCGCGACCGAGCCCAGGCCCACAACAAGGGCACAGACGGAGTGGTCCGACAGGCTCTCAACCGGGCCCGGACTGCGCGCACTATCGACGGGTCCGTTGACACCGGGTCCGCAGATTCCGTAAGAGAGACAACAGTCCGTGGAGTCCGGGCGGGAACTCGCTCCCCGGATTGGCGGGCGACACGCCTCGATAGGATTGGTCGATCCTGTCGCTCGGAGGGTCCGTGATCGCTGCAATCCTGTTGCTTGTCCTGGGTTTGTGGTCGGCTGCGGCAACGATCAACGCGTTCCGACCGTTCCGTCAGACGCTGCTGCTCTTCCCAAGCATGTTCTGGTCGTGGTTGGTGATCGGTCTGCCGGTGCAGCACGTCGTCATCCAGATGGTGATTGCCGGGCTCCTGATCTGGTGGGGTGCACTCGACGACGTCATCGGATGGATCGGCTTGGTCCTCCTCGTGGCATCCTGGATTGGCTCTCTCGTGCTGGTGATGAAGACCAGGCGCTCGCGCGATGTCGTGGATGCGGCACTCGAGAAGCACGGAATTCCCCGCTCAGGAGCCCCGGTTCCGTGGTGGAGGATTGTCGTCGCGGCACCCTTCAGGGGACGTCAAGCCGAGAAGATCTCGAACGTGCCATACCGGACCGCGGCGGGCCGCGTCCTCAAACTCGACGTGTACCGAAGTCGCGGCGGCACAGCCAGCCGACCCACACTCCTCTACATCCACGGTGGCGGCTGGACCGTCGGTGACAAACGGGAACAGGGCCTGCCATTGCTGCACCACCTGGCCCGCAACGGGTGGGTCTGCTTCTCGGCCAACTACCGGCTCAGCCCCGGCGCCACGTTCCCCGACCACCTCATCGATGTGAAGGCGGCCCTCGTTTGGGTTCGTGAGCACGGCTCCGAGTACGGTGCCGATTCCTCATTTCTTGCCGTGTCGGGCGGATCGGCGGGAGGACATCTCGCAGCACTCGTGGGCCTCACCGAAAACGACGGCCGGTATCAACCCGGCTTCGAATCAGCCGACACGTCGGTACAGGCCGTTGTGCCAATCTACGGCGTGTACGACACAACCAATCGTCTCGGCGTTCAGAGCGACCAGTACCTTCCGATGCTCATGGAGCCTCTCGTGATGAAGGCCTTCCTCGCAGACGAGCCGGAGAAATTCCGCGAGGCTTCCCCGGTCGATCGCATCCACCCCGATGTTCCACCGTTCCTGGTGGTCCAGGGAGATCGGGATACCTTGGCTCCGGTTGAGGAAGCTCGGGCGTTCGTCGATCGGCTTGCGGAGGCATCTGGATCCCGCGTGATCTACATGGAGTTCCCGGGAGCCCAGCACATCTTCGACCTGTTCTACTCCAACCAGTCGGCACAGATGGTCGAAGGTGTGCTCGCCTTTCTCAACGCCGAGCACAACCGGAGCGAAGACCCCGCATCCGGCGGCTGAGGTAGCAGCTGGATCGAGGTGCGGCCGATGTCACCCTTCGCGGCCGTCCCACGACTCATTCTCGCCGGGTGCTCCAAGTGACTGGAACAGCACACCGAAGAGTCGGCGGGTGATCATCAACGCAAGGACGAGAGCCACGACCTCGATGAAGTGACCCAACTCGACGTGATCACCAAACACGAAGTTCACCACCTCGAGGATGAACAGCTTGCCGAGGAACAGGATCGCAAAC
>CBFDAN010000209.1:0-4053 GCA_965602815.1 uncultured bacterium | reverse complement strand
ACACCGGTCGGTGTTGATGCCAACGGCTCATACCGATGGGAGGACCGGGACGCTCTGCTCGAGCTCGATGGGCTCGGTGTCGACTACGTTGAGCAGCCGTTTGCGGCAGATGATCTTGCCTCCCACGCTCGGCTGAGAGACGAGATGGTGGCCCCGATCGCTCTCGACGAACCCATCGACTCGGCTACAGCGGCGATCCGTGCAATCGAATCCGGTGCGTGTGATCTCGTGGTCGTGAAACCTTCGCGGGTCGGCCTGGCAGCCTCGCGGGCGATACACGACATCGCTCTCGCCGCCGGCCTCCGCATCAAGGCGTCCGGTCTACTCGAGACCGAGATAGGGCGGGCCTCCACCCTGGCTGTGGCAACGCTCCCTGCAGCGAGTCACTCGGACATCGCTCCGTCGTCCTGGTACCTGGTCGGCAGCGTCGGGGGTGCCGATCCGGATTTCACATCGGGCTCCATCACGCCATCCAACCGCCCCGGCATCGGATTCACCCCCGATCCCGAAGCCTTCGCCCCTTACGTAGTGAGAGAAGCAGACCTCAGCCTGAGCATCCGGCAGCGTCGGTAGCGAAGCGAAGAGCTGCATGCTCCGAGGCGACACGGTCTTGGTCTCCACCGCCGAAGGTGGGGGAGACGCGATCGAGCGGATGCTCGATCACAGAGGGGGCGGCCTGGGAGCCCGAATCGCGACGACCAGGCCGCACGCAACTCAAAGATGAAAGCTGGCGGCTCGCGACTCCCTACACCTCCAGACCCAACCCTCGCGCGATCACCATCCGCTGGATCTCGCTTGTGCCTTCGCCGATCTCGAGGACCTTGGCATCCCGATAGTGGCGAGCGACCGGTGTGTCGTCGAGGAATCCGGCACCACCGAAGACCTGGGTCGCCATACGGGTGGCCGACACCGCCGACTCCGTCGCGTAGAGCTTCGCCCGAGCTGCGGCGTGCCGGTAGGGCTGTCCCGTGTCCTTCAGCCAGGCGGCCTTGTACGTGAGGAGTCGGGCCGCCTCGGCCATCACCTCGATGTCGGCGATGTTGAAAGCAATCGCCTGGTACGAACCGATTGGTTGCCCAAACGCGGTGCGCTCCTTAGCGTAGGCTGTCGTCTCTTCGAGACAGGCCTGGAGGACGCCGACAGCAAGTGCCGCGATCGCGATCCGTCCGTCGTCGAGGATCGACATGAACTGGCGGAACCCCTGCCCGCGTGCTCCGAGGAGGTGGTCCTCCGGAACGCGGCAATCGTCGAATCTGAGTCCGTGGGTGTCTGAGGCGTGCCACCCCATCTTCTCGTACGCCGGCTCGACTTCAAAGCCCGGAGTGCCGGCAGGGATGATGATGGCCGAAACCTCATCGGGACCGCTTCTGGCTGTGATCGTGACGAGTGACGTGATAGCGGTGCCTGAGTTGGTGATGAAGGCCTTCGACCCGTTGATGACCCATGTCCCGTCGGAGAGGGCTGCCCTCGTTCGCGTTGCGGCGGCATCCGAACCGCCGTCGGGTTCCGTGAGTCCGAATCCAGCGAGCGCTCGTCCCGCGATCAGATCCGGCAGCCACCGATTGCGTTGCTCTTCAGTTCCGTATTCAGCGATCGGATTGATCCCCAGACCAACCGCTGCTTCGAGTGTGATGGCGATCGACTGATCGACCCGCGCGAGCTCCTCGATCGCAATGCAGAGTGTGGTGAAGTCGGAGTTCGATCCGCCGTAGCGTTCGTCGAATGGGAGTCCGAACAGGCCGAGGTCACCCATCTTGGCGACCGCTTCGAGCGGGAAGGTCCCGGTGCGGTCCCATACTCTGGCGTGCGGAGCGATCTCGGCGTCGGCGAAGTCCCGCATGACCTTCCGGAATGCGACGTGTTCTTCTTTGAACTCCATCTGCCGGCCTCCTCCTCCGTGTGTCAACAGCCTATCTGGTGGGGTACGCCCCGACCCGCTAGGGTTTCATTAACGATCGAAGAGAGGATTCTCATGTGCTGCTTTTTCGCGACCTTGATGACGTTGGGACCCCGCGCAGCGATCCTGGTCTGGTGGCTGGTAGATACGCCCCGCTGGGACGCAGCATTCTCGAACTTCGTCTGGGCGTTCCTCGGATTCTTCTTTCTGCCGTGGACCACGCTCTCGTGGGTCGCGGTGTGGTCGCCTGGCGGCTTGACCGGATTCGACTGGATCATCCTCGGTCTCGGGCTCTTCCTCGACATCCTCAGCTATGGGTCGAGCGAATACGGACGCAGGGAGCGCTACGCCGCCGTCTGACGCCTCCGGGTTTCGATAGGCTGTCGCTCGATGGACACCGCTGTCGCGCTCGTGCAGAGCTATCTCTACATGAACGGGTACTTCACCGTCACGGAGTATCCGGTGCTCGAATTGATGTCCGATGGGGAGTACCGAACCGTCACCGACGTTGACGTGCTCGCCGTCCGTATTCCTGGTGCCGGCCGAGGCGGCGACGACGTGAGCGGGTCGTTCGTGTCGGTCGATCCCGATCTCGATGTTGATCTGGACAGGATCGATCTCGTCATCGCCGAGGTGAAGGAAGGTCGGGCCGAACTCAATGCGTCGGCGCGTGACCCGAAGGTCCTCAGAGCGGCGCTGAACCGATTCGGAGCGATGGGGATTGAACGAGTCTCACGCGTGATCGCCGATCTGCTCGATGACGGGGAGGCCGACCATCCGGATGGTCCCCGCGTGCGCCTCATGGCCTTCGGCGCACGACCGCCGGCCGATCACAACGCAACCTACCAGTGGCGACTGCTCGGCGACCTGGCGGGGTTCATGCATCGCAAGATCACAGAGAACTGGTCGGCGGCCCAGAGCATTCAGTCGAAGGACCCTGCGTTGTCGTTCCTCCTCTTGCTGGAGAAGGCAGTGAGGGGAGACAAGAAGACATGAGACCCGAGACATGAGACGTGCGTTGATGTTCATTCTCCTATCGCTTCACAGACTGGCTAGACGCGAATTCGCTTCCGGCAGTCCACTAGTGGGCCGGGTCCCGAGCCGCGCTGTAGAGTCGGCGGGCTGAGTCATCGCGATGTTCCATGTTGTTCTACATCGGCCTGAGATTCCTCCGAATACGGGGAACCTGAGGCGGTTGTGCGTCAACACCGGGAATCGACTGCATCTCATTAGACCGCTTGGATTCGAGCTCGACGACGCTCGGCTGCGGCGAGCCGGCTTGGACTACCGCGAATACGCGGACGTTTCGGTGCACGACAACCTCGACGCTTTTGTCGATTCGGTCAGCCCTTCGCGGCTCTTCGCTTTCACTCAGCACGCGGAGCGCGTCTATACCGATGTCGCGTACACCGACGGTGATGCGCTGTTGTTCGGTCGCGAGTCCGACGGGCTGCCACCCGAGGTCCTCGAGTTCCCCGCCGTGGCAGATCGGCTCAGAATCCCGATTGCGACGGGTGGACGTTCGCTCAACCTCGCGAACGCTGCCGCGGTCGTGGTTTATGAGGCTTGGCGTCAGAACGGATTTGGATAATCACACCCGATCGTTCGCGGCCATGGGGCTCGTGGACTCGGAAGTGGCTCACCGTTCCGGTACCTTGGGGCCGTGCAACACCGATTCCCGATCCGAGTCCGCTTCTACGAACTCGATCCGTACCACCACGTCAATCACGCGGTCTACATCCAGTACTTCGAAGCCGCCCGCATCGAGCTGCTGCGTGAGGCGGGAATGACCCTTCAGGGGATGATGGATGACGGCCTGATGATCGTCGTAACCGACATCTCCACGCGATTCATCCGCTCCGCCCTCGGCAACGACGAGTTGGTCGTCGAGACCGGAGTCCTGGAGTTCAAGCGGGTGACGTCGCGATGGCGTCAGCGGCTGCTTCGAGGAGATGAGGTGATTGTCGAGCAGGAACTTGGAGCCGCAGTCACGAATCTCTCAGGGCGACCGATTCGTTTCCCCGAGCACATGGCGGAAATGCTCCGGCCGTACCTCGTCGGGCCATGACGGTTCAGTCCATCGAGGCGGCGGCCGCGGTTGCCTGGCCGCCAACCGAGTCGCTGACGCTCGGTTCGTGGAAGCTGTCGGCCGGCGA
>CBFDAN010000208.1:0-4055 GCA_965602815.1 uncultured bacterium | reverse complement strand
CGCCCGACAACGCGGAATGGTCGCAAGCGAATAGCCGACAAGACCCAAGACAGAAGAACCGAGACACGAGACACGAGACCCGGACCGATCCCGATCCCTCCCCCGTCAGTCCGATTCCTCCCCCTCAGATTCCTCCACCTCAGGGGGAGGTGGCAGCGGCAAAGCCGCTGACGGAGGGGGTCAAAACTCAAGCGCGCCCGTGCCGGGTTCCAATTCGGAGGGGGTCAGACGGTTCCGCGACCTACGACATCTCGAAGGTGCCACAGGGCATCAGGCGGTTCCGCGACCCACAAACGACCGGACCATGTGGGGGGGTCGGGCGCCCCTCCCACTACGCTCGGCCCGTGCATGCTTCGTACGACGTGGTCGTCATCGGGTCTGGCTTCGGGGGAAGTGTCTCTGCGCTTCGATTGACCGAGAAGGGCTACCGCGTTGGGGTGCTCGAGGCCGGTCGCCGATATCAAACCGGAGACTTCGCCACGACCAACTGGGATCTGAAACGGTTCCTCTGGGGTCCTCGCCTCGGGTTGTACGGCATTCAGCGAATCGACCTCCTCGCGAACGTGCTCGTCCTGTCCGGTGCGGGAGTAGGTGGTGGATCGCTCGTGTATGCGAACACCCACTATGAACCCCACAACGCGTTCTACACGGACCCGCAATGGGGGCAGATCACCGACTGGAAAAGGGAACTTGCGCCCTTCTACGCGACGGCGAAGCAGATGCTCGGCGTCGTCGAAACCAATGCGGATACGCCGGCGGACGATGTGATGCGCATCATCGCACAACAACTTGGTGTGGAGAGCACATTTCGACCGACACCGGTTGCGGTGTATTTCGGTGAGCCCGGCGTCGAGACCGACGACCCGTACTTCGGGGGCGCCGGCCCACGTCGTGCCGGATGCACGCTGGTTGGCGCCTGCATGGTCGGATGCAACAGCAACGCCAAGAACACGCTCGACAAGAACTACCTCTACCTCGCCGAACAGGCGGGTGCGGTCGTACATGCCGACGCCGAAGTCGTCGACCTCGAACCCATGCGAGACGGCTCTTGGCGCCTCACCACTCAGAAACCCGGACCGCGATCGGGCCGGACCCAAGGGACGTTCTTCGCCGACCAGGTCATCTTCTCCGCGGGAGCCCTCGGGACAACGAGACTGCTCCTGAAGCTCATGGACATTGGGCGCCTCACCGGCGTCTCCAGCCAAGCGGGGCAACTCGTCCGGACGAACTCCGAAGTACTCCTCGGGGCGACGGCTCGCACCACCGACATCAACTACTCGCAGGGTGTGGCAATCACATCGTCGGTTCACCCCGAGCCGCACACGCACATCGAGCCGGTGCGCTACCCGATGGGGAGTTCCGCGATGGGATTGCTGGGCACCGTCCTCACCGACGGAGGGCCAGGACTTCCCCGTCCGCTGCGGTATCTCGTCAACATCTTCACGCATCCCATTCGCTGGTTCCGATCAATGTCGCTCCGAAGGTGGGCCGAGCGGTCGGTGATCCTTCTTGTCATGCAGAGCTATGACAATTCGCTGCGATTGATCCGCAAGCGCGGCATCTTCGGCACCAGGATTGTCTCGCGTCGGGGCCACGGGGAGCCAAACCCGACGTATATCCCGGTCGCGAACAGGGCAGCGCGTATCGCCGCAGAAGCCATGGGCGGGGACGCGATCAGCTCCATCAACGAGGTCCTCCTCAACCGCCCGACAACTGCACACATCCTCGGCGGCGCAGCGATTGGGCCGGACCCGTCTTCCGGTGTCATCGACGCCTACCACCGGGTGTTCGGTCACGCGGGGCTTCACGTCGTCGACGGTGCGGCCGTGGGCGCCAACCTGGGAGTGAACCCGTCGCTGTCAATCACCGCGATGTCAGAGCGAGCATTGGCGATGTGGCCGAACAAGGGAGAAACGGACCCCCGGCCGGCGCTTGGATCGCCGTATCGAGCCGTTGGGCCGGTCCGACCCAGGAGTCCGGTCGTCGACCCGTCGGTCCTCGGCCTCGACCCCTGGTTCCCAGCATCGACGACCTGACCGGTGCGATGGGGGGCGGTCCGATTCACACCAGGCCGGCTCGAATTCCCCAGCTACGGTCGACATCCACGCGCCACAGCGCGTGAGTGGTTGACGGTCGGCTCGTGGTGTGAGAGAGAGGCGGCAAGCTGAATGACGAAGCAAGCCGTACCTCGCACGCCGAACCCGCTCGAGAGTCTCCTCTTCGGCACCACCTTCAACCGGGTCCCGTCGCTCATCCCTGGGGTGGCGCTCGCTGCCGCAGTGGTCGTTGCGGCGGCGCTCCTGGCGGACCTCATCAACTCCTTCCTGGGCATCAATGGCCTCGTCAGCTTCATCCTGGTCGCCATCGTCTTGGGAATGATCGTTCGCAACACCGTCGGGCTCAGCGCAGTATTCGCACCGGGAGTGACGTTCTGTCTCAAGAAACTCCTCCGACTTGGCATCATCCTGCTCGGGATTCGTCTGAGCATCGGGGACGTGCTTGAGATCGGGGCGTTCGGTATTCCGATCGTGGTGGGTGCGGTGCTCACCGGCCTCGTGGTCGCCACCGTCGCAACGCGTCGACTCGGGCTCCCTGAGCGGCTCGGAACCTTGATCGCCATCGGAACCGCCATCTGTGGAGCAACGGCGATCGTGGCGACCGCGCCCGGGATTCGAGCCAAGGAGGAAGAGGTCGCATACGCGATCGCGAACATCACCGTGTTCGGAATCGTCGCAATGCTGGTCTACCCGTTCTTGGGCAACCTCATCTTCGGGACCAACGTAATCGAGGTTGGCCTCTTCCTCGGCACGTCGATCCACGAAACCGCCCAGGTTGCAGGTGCCGGACTGATCTACGACCAGTCGTTCAACATCACCACCTCACCGAGCGCGGCCGACGTCGCCATCGTCAGCAAGCTGGTTCGCAACGTGCTCATGGTCGTCGTCATCCCCTTGATCACCTACGTGTACGTCCGCCGGCAACGTTCCGAAGGTGAGGAAACCGGCCAGGGCACTCGCATCATCGACATGATGCCGGTATTCATCCTCGGGTTCCTTGCGATGGCCGCCTTCCGCTCGATCGGCGACGCGGGCATCGAGTCAGGCGGAACGGCATGCGGCATCTGGGGAGAGGAAGCGTGGGGTGATCTGGTCCACGCCATTCGCACGACGGCCGAGTACTGCCTCGCTATGGCGATGGCCGCTGTCGGGCTCGGGACGTCGGTCACGCAGTTGAAGGGCCTCGGATTCAAGCCGTTCCTGGTCGGTATCGCAGCGGCGGTGGCCGTGGGTGCCGTGAGCATCGGCTTGGTGTTCCTGTTCGCTCCGCTGATCTCGGTCTAGGCCGACACAAGCCGGGCAGCCAACCGACCCGTCGAGGCACCGGCGAGACGCACCAGCCCCGGGCCTACGACTCCCCACCGCGCGGCGGACGACGAAGTTCTGCTCCCTGGGGGCGGCAACGTCCGGATGCGTCGTGCCCGATGGTCGGTTGGAACGAGGTAGAGATCGATCGGCTCTGGATCATCGGACGAGTTCGTCCGTGTGTCGAGCCTCACAACAGGTGGCCGGATCCAGGCATTCTCCGCAGGCACACGACGACTGCCGTCGCTGAATTCATCGACGACCGGCACCTCCTCGTGATTGGGCAAGGAGGTCGTGCTCTGGTGATGACGATCGACGTGCCTGAACTCACGGAGGTAGCGCGCTCGAGAGTCACCCGAGGCCTGACACCGAAAGAGTGCACCACCAACCACCTCGACCCCTGCCCGACGCTGGAACAAATCCGTTCGAACGCCTAGCTGGCACCACGACCAGCTGCGAGTCCGCCACAAGCCGTGCTACGGCGGCGAAAACCGGCCCGAATCGTCAGATATGAAGAAACCCCCGCAAAGCGGAGGCTTCTTCATACAGACCCACGAATACGGGTCCGCGTAGCCCCGACCGGATTTGAACCGGCGCTACCGCCTTGAGAGGAAGGTTCAGGCAGTCTCGGCCACTTCGGCCTGATCTGGCGTCTCGGGCCGACCCGGCGTGTCCGAGCAAGCGGGGCAGCTC
>CBFDAN010000207.1:0-4074 GCA_965602815.1 uncultured bacterium | reverse complement strand
GTCGCGACCCGTTGATCACGAGCGTTCCTTCATCGGGTCCGACGCCATCGGGCGGCACGGCGGTGCCGCTCACCGGTAGCGTGCGGCACCGAGACTGCGCCGCGAGTTCGGTCGCACCGACGTCGCCTATGTCGTAGGCCAGCAACTCATCTCGAGTCATGTTCTCGAAGACCCGCGCCTTCGCTGCGGCGTAGTCGGCAACGGTGCCATGCCAATCAAGGTGATCGGCTGCAACGTTTGTGATGCCGGCTGCGACAGGATGGAATCCATCGATGAACCTCAGCTGAAAGCTCGAAGCCTCCAGAACGACAACCGCCGCCGGCGCCGGTTCGAGCCCGCAGACCGGGAGGCCGATGTTGCCTGCAGCTACGGCCGAGACGTCGCTGGCGTTGAGCATCTCCGCGATTGCAGCGGTCACCGTTGTCTTGCCGTTGGTTCCAGTTACTGCAACGTAGGGAACGGTGAGCTGCCGCGCCCCGAACTCGAGTTCGCTGATGACATCGATGCCGGCGACAAGAGCCTCCCGGACGGGCCCGGAGTGCTCGGGGAATCCCGGTGAAACAACGGCCAGGTCGACATCTTTCAATAGGCGGTCGGCCCATGCACCAGAGTGGACCACATAGCCTTGCTCCCGCAGGGGCATCGTCGCCTGGGACGATCGATCGTACACCGAGACGGCATGTCCAAGGCGTGCGGCGAGTTTCGCTGCCGTCACGCCGCTCACTCCCGCTCCGAGGATCAGTGTCTTCACGGTGATCCTCCGCCCGTGGCGTTCAGGAAGTCGGCGTAGAACACTCCGACGCCGAGCGCGACTGCAATGCCGGTCAGAATCCAGAATCTTACGATCACCGTCGTCTCCGGCCACCCCTTGAGTTCGAAGTGATGGTGGATCGGCGCCATCCGCAGGATCCGGCGTCCGAATACGCGGAACGTGAAGACCTGGCCAATCACCGAGAGTGTCTCGACCACGTAGAGACCGCCAAGCAGAACGAGCAGCAATTGGGTGTTGGTGAGCAGCGCAAGTGCGGCCAGAGCGCCCCCGAAGGCTTGTGATCCGGTATCCCCCATGAAGATCTTCGCCGGTGCCGCATTCCACCAAAGGAATCCCAGCGCTGCACCGACAATCGCAGCGGCAAATCGAGCGAGATCCAACGCCCCGTTGATGTCGATGAGATACACCGCGATGTTTCTGAATTGCCAGAACGCGATGAGAACATAGGCACCGACGACGAGTGCGACCGACCCGGCGACCAAACCATCGAGCCCATCGGTCAAGTTCACGGCGTTTGCCGCAGCCGTCAGCATGAACAGAACAAGCAGGAAGTAGAGGATCGGTCCAAGGTCGATCCCGAGGGGACGGACGAACGAGAGTTCCGTCGAGACTCCGATCTGCTGCGCCCCCCATGCGAACGTCCCGGCGACGGCAAGCTGGCCGAGGAACTTCCAGCGTTTTGAAAGGCCTTGGTTGTGCTTCCTTGCGTACTTCGAGTAGTCGTCGAGAAAGCCGATGAACCCCATCCCGACGAAGGCCAGAACGGCGAGGAGACCTTCGGGGGTGAACGGGTACATCCGGAGGTCGATTCCCTCGCCGAGGGTGAAAAGCCGGAAGTGAGCGCCGGCGTAGCCCAGCAACGCTCCAAAGATGATGACGACGCCACCCATGGTGGGTGTGCCGCGTTTGTGCATGTGTCCCTGGACGTCTTCTTGGATGAACTGTCCGATGCTTCTCGCACGAAATAGGCGGATCGCGATCGGCGTAATGACGATGGTGAACGCGAAGGAGATAGTCGCGGCGATGAGAAGCTGAATCACAAGCCAGCCTCCATGGTCAGTTGGTCGGCGAGTTCCTCGAGACCGACGGTCCGAGATGCTTTGACGAGCACGACGTCGTCGCCCCGAACGCGTTCGCGGACCCAGTCCAAGGCTTCAGCCGGGCTCTCGACGTTGTCCCCACCGGCCGCTTCCGCGAGACCGTGATCGAACCCGACCGTTACGACCGCGTCGATTCCGAGAGCGGCCGCCAATCTCCCGATCCGCTCGTGCTCCGCAGCGGTAGCGTCTCCAAGTTCGGCCATCTCCCCGAGGACTGCGTAGGAACAGCCAGGCATCGCTGCGACCGTCTCGAGGGCTGCCGCCATGGATGTCGGGTTTGCGTTGTAGGAATCGTTGACGACGGTGTAGCGCCCCTTGTGGATCTCCATCCGCCAGGCCGATCCGACGGCGGTCGTCATGCCGGCGATCGCAGTCTCAGGGGCGATACCGATCGCTGTTGCAGCCGCGAGTGCAGCGGCTGCGTTGATTGCGTTGTGGGATCCGGACATCCGCAGAGACACTGGGAATATTCGGCCCTCCGTGTGGAGCACAAAAGATGGGCGGCCCTCATCGTCGGTTGAGACGCCGGTGACCCTCACCGAGGCGGTTGGCGTTGAACCGAACGTCAACGTCGGGCCGGGGTGTGCTCGCCGGAGGCGCGGTTCGTCGTCCGGGAGGACGGCGGTTCCCCCGGTGGACAGTCCTTCGACAACTTCCCACTTCCCGTCGGCGATCGCGTCGCGCGACCCAAATGATTCGAGGTGGACGAGGCCAAGGTTGGTGATCACACCGACCGATGGAAGGATGGCAGGCATGAGCCATCGAATGTGGCCGAGGCCCCGTGAACCTACCTCGATCACCAACGCCTTGGCGCTCCTAGGTGTTGAGAGCACGGTGAGGGGTACGCCGACTTCGTTGTTGTAGGAGCGAGGTGAAGCCCATGCCCCGGGGATCGCGGCCGCGAGCAGGTCCTTTGTCGATGTCTTGCCGGTCGACCCAGTCACCGCAATCACAGGAAGGTCGAGTTCACTTCTGCGATGCGCTGCAAGATCTCGCAGGGCATCCGATGTGTCCTCCACATCGACGCGGGGCACAAGAGTGGGGTGAGTGTCGTGTTCGACGAGCGCCGCGACGGCACCTTCGGCGACGGCATCAACCGCATGATCGTGCCCGTCGTGCTGCACGCCGCGAAGAGCAACAAACAGGCCGCCCGGCTCTACGCTCCTCGAGTCGGTCGATACCGAGCGCACCGGCATCGTGGGTTCGCCGTCGACGACTCCGCCGGTGGCGGCCGCCCCCCGGGCGAGTGTGCCATTGTGCGGCACCGGCATGCGGACCTCTCCGCAAGAGCCTGCATTTCTTCGATCGCGACTGCGCGATCATCGAACGGCTCGACCCGACCGGCGATCTCCTGACCGACCTCGTGGCCCTTCCCGAGGATCAGCACGAGATCATCCAAACTCGCGGCTTCGAGGCCACGGCGAATTGCGCTGCGACGATCAGGTTCTTCGACTACAACCGTGTTCACGTCGATGCCCGACCGAACCGACGCCGTGATGACATCCGGATCCTCCAAGCGAGGATTGTCGGACGTGAGGATCACCAGGTCGGCGGCGCCGGCTGCTCGGCCCATGGCCGGGCGTTTCTCTCGATCGCGATCGCCGCCGGCGCCCATGATCACAATGATCCGGCCACTGGAAAGCCGCCGGGCACCTCCCACAACCGCGTTGATCGCGTCCGGCGTGTGGGCGTAGTCGACCACCACTGCGGGACCCTCATTTCCGGCCACACGTTCGAATCGACCGGGGATCGTTCTGGCCAGGGAAAGACCCCGGCTGATCGCTTCTGCATCGATTTCGAGTTCGAGAGCGATGGCAGCGGCAATCAGGGCGTTCTGAATGTTGAACCTTCCGGGGATCGGAAGATGTGTAGAGAAGCTCTCGCCGTCGGTGTGAATGGAAAACGACGAACCGTCGAACGACTCAGCGATGGAGGATGCCGTGACGTCGGCGTCGCGGTCGATAGCGACCGTGGTCATCGGCACTTTGCCGGCGGCAGCGATTCTCAGACCGGCTTCGTCGTCGATGCCGATCACCGCGTGGTCGGTTCGGTCGGTGGTGAACAGGGATGCCTTTGTTGCGAAGTAGTCCTCCATCCCGCCGTGGAAATCCAAATGGTCGTGCATCAGATTGGTGAAAGCCGCTACTCGGAATCGAATGGCATCAACCCGGTGGAGGCTGAGGGCGTGGCTTGAGACTTCGA
>CBFDAN010000206.1:0-4081 GCA_965602815.1 uncultured bacterium | reverse complement strand
AGATCTTCGCCGGCGCAGCCCTCATGGTGGTCGGGATCGTGGTGGTGCTCGCCTCAAGCGCCTCGATCCAGTCGCTCGGGCCTGCCGCCATCGCTGTGCTCCTCACGGCAGCCGGGTTCATGCTGCTCTTCGGGCCGTGGATCTGGGGCCTGGTCGAGGAACTCACCGATGAGCGGCGGGCCAGAATCCGTTCGCAAGAACGGGCGGACATGGCCGCGCATCTTCACGATTCTGTGCTCCAGACGCTGGCCCTGATCCAACGAAGCGATGATCCGCAGCGGATGACCACACTCGCAAGGGCGCAAGAGCGCGACCTGCGAGCTTGGCTCTTCGATCCGGCCGGCGTCGACAAGACCGGAACCGTCGGAGAGGGCATCACCGCAGCCGCAGCCAACATCGAGACCGCATTTGACGTCCCCGTCGATGTGGTTGTCGTCGGGGATCGTACGCTTGACGCCGCAGCGGACACCCTGGTATCGGCGGCCGCCGAGGCCATGGCCAACGGTGCCGAACACTCGGGCGCCCGTACCATCTCCGTGTACGTCGAGTGCACCGAAGAAACCGTCGACGCCTGGGTCACTGACCAAGGATCGGGTTTCGATCCTGATGCGGTTCCCGACGACCGCAAAGGCATCTCCGAGTCAATCATCGCCCGTATGACACGCGCAGGCGGCGAAGCCAGTCTTGTCTCCATAGCCGGCGAAGGCACTGAAGTCCATCTACGATCGGGGCCCCGATGACGACCATCTATCTCGTCGATGATCATGAGCTGTTCCTGAGCGGCGTCCGAGCGGAGTTGTCCGAACGCTTCGAGGTCGCAGGCTGGTCCACCGATGTCGACGCCGCTGTTGACGGCATCCGGAAGCGTCGGCCAGACGTCGTACTCGTCGATGTGCACATGCCGGGTGGCGGCGGGTTGTCGGTGGTCGGCAACATCCATGAGACCAACCCGGATATCCGGTTCCTCGCCCTCTCGGTCTCGGACGCGCCCGAGGATGTCATCGCCATGATCCGGGCAGGAGCCCGGGGCTACGTCACCAAGTCCATCGAACCTGAGGCGCTCGCCGACGCGATCGAACGTATCGCCGCGGGTGATGCCGTGTTCTCGCCGAAGCTCGCCGGGTTCGTACTCGACGCGTTCTCGGACACCGTCCCGGTCGAGGCCGATCCGGAACTCGATCAGTTGACACCCCGCGAACGTGAGGTTCTGCGCCAAATCGCACGCGGATATGCCTACAAACAGGTGGCAACTCGGCTCTCGATCTCCGTGAAGACCGTCGAATCCCATGTCTCGGCGGTGCTCCGCAAGCTTCAGCTGTCCAATCGCCATGAGTTGGCCAGATGGGCGTCTGAACGCCGCATCGTCTAAGGCGGGTAGGGTTCTGACGATGCAAATTCTCCTCCGCATCGGTCTGAACAGCGCCGCAGCCTGGCTGACGGTGTGGCTCGTCCCCGGACTGTCGTTCGAGGGTGAGTGGTGGTGGTGGCTCGTCTTCGGTCTTTCCATCGGGGCCATCAACTCAGTGATTCGACCGATCGCCAAGCTCCTCACCATCCCGCTTCGCGTGATGACCCTCGGCCTCTTCACCCTCGTGATCAACGTCGGATTGATGGCGCTCGCCATTTGGATCGCGAGGGACGCCGACGTTGGCCTCTCGAGCGAGAGCCTCGCCGCGACCCTCGGCGGTGCTCTCGTCCTCACTATCGTGGCTTCGGTGCTTCGCCAATTTGCGTCGAAGTAACAGCCACACTTCCCTAGTCGCCAAGACGAAAGCAACGCCAATGCAGAATCCACTCCGGTCCCTTGTCAGCTTCCTGGGTCATCCACACGTCCAGACGGGGCTCGCCCTCGGGATGGCGGCTGCGATCGAGTCGAACCAGCCGTCGCTGATGGAGCGACCGCGGACCGATCAGGCGCTTGTGGTCGCCGGCTCATTCGCGTCCGGCTATGTCGTCGGGAGCGGGTACACCCAGGTTGTGCAGCGCATCACCGTTGCGCCGCCGGCCATCACCGACGCCGTCGCCGGGATCGCTTCCGCCGCGTTCGCCGTGCTCGCAGGGCCGAAGCTGCGCACCTCAAAGGCCGGTTCCCTCGCCGTCACGGCGGCACAGGCGCGCTCATACGCTTCCGGCGCTGCAATCGCGATGGATGTGGCGCGACGTTCGGTCAGAGCTGCACAATCAAGAAGTCGGTTCGCTCACGGCGCAGCCTTCATCACAACAGCAGCTGCGCTGGATGCCGGATCCCTCGCTTACCTCAGCGACCGCGTCGCTCGCTATGAGTCCGACGGACGGGCTGCTCCCGCACCCGCCAACATTGCTTGGACTCTCTCGGTCGGGACCGGCATCGCCCTCGCTGCTGGTTCGGTCGTAATGGCAGAACGGAGGGCCGCACAGGCGACGGCGTCGTTCCTCGGTCGGCGTGTCGGCGGGCCCGCCGCAGCGTGGCTGCCGCTGACCCACTCCGTGATCGGAGGGAGCCTCGGTCTCGGAGTTCGTACCGGCTTCAACCGCCTCCTGTCGAAGATCGCAGCGTCGAACAGCCGCACCGAGGTCCGGTACGCGGAACCGCCCAGTGCGCCAACGGTGAGCGGCACCTCTAGCAGCGTGGTTGCGTTCGAGGATCTCGGGCTCCAAGGGCGCCGGTTTGTGATCGAGGCATCGACCGGTGAGGGAATCGACGGGGTTCTCGGCGAGACCGGTGCGATGGATGCCATTCGGGTCTACGTGGGTGCGCACTCTGCCGACACAGTTGAGGAACGTGTCGCCCTGGCGATCGAGGAGTTGCACCGAACCAGTGCGTTCGACCGATCGGTCCTCATCGTTGGCTCACCTGCGGGGACCGGGTACTTCAACTACATCCCCGTGGAAGCCGCCGAATACCTTGCGCGAGGAGATATCGCCTCGGTGGCCATTCAATACGGGTACCTGCCCTCGATGCTGTCGGTCGCGAAGATCCCACTGGCGATCGAGCAGCACGGGGCATTGCTGCGGGCAATCAACCACGTGCTCGAACAACGTGAACCCTCCGATCGTCCAAGGGTGGTGTTGTACGGGGAAAGCCTTGGCGCCCAGACAAGCCAGGGGGACTTCATCGGGGGCGGGACTGCCATCCTGGACGACCTCGGCGTCGATCGGGGACTGTGGGCCGGCACGCCGTATGCCAGCAAGTGGCGGCGAGAGCTTCTCGCAGGTGGTCCGAGCGTCGACGATGCCGTGGTCGGGACGTTTGCCTCGATCGACGAGTATCGGAACCTCCCGGAGGAAGAGCGTGCAGCGATTCGCGTCTTCTTCCTCAATCACCATGAAGACCCCGTGACCCGCTTCGGCCTCGACGTCGCCTATCAGGAGCCGAGCTGGCTCGGTCGCCCGGACCAGCGTCCGCCGAACGTCTCTCGTAGCCAGCGATGGGTTCCAGCCGTGACGTTCTGGCAGACCGCAATCGATACGAAGAACGCTGCCACGGTTGTCCCCGGCGCGTTCAACGCATTGGGACATGACTATCGGGCCGACCTGGCGCAATTCGTGAGCACGGCGTATGCCCTCACCGACGTGAGCGATGAGCAGATGGCGAACATCGAGGAGCGTCTCCGCCGCTCCGAAGTCGAACGAGCCGCGAAGATCGCCGAAGGCTGATCAGACCTATACAGCGCCGGAGACGGCCCGCACGACGTCCTCGCGATGTTCTTGCACACCTTCGTAGAGGTCCTTCCGGTGGGCACGCCACCACCCGCGCCACGCCCGCCACACGAGCCCTCCGCGTTCGATCAGGGCAAACAGCGCGTAGAGGTAGAGAGGCATGACGAGCAGAACGGCTGCCACACCTTCGATTCCCGACCACGTCCATCCCGACCAGCCGGCGATACCCCACGTGATCGAGAACAGCAGGATGGCGGAGGCAGGCTTCACCGTGGCGGCCATCGCCGGGTCCATCTTGACGCGCCCGATCAACCAAAGGAGGGCGAACGGCACGACGTTGATCACCAGCCCGAGAAGAGCGAACGGCAGCAGGAGGATGCCGACGATGAGATTCCAGATGACGCGCCAGAAGAACGAACGTCGGTTGCGGTGTGTCGTTGCG
>CBFDAN010000205.1:0-4092 GCA_965602815.1 uncultured bacterium | reverse complement strand
GTCTACACAGCCCATCAGGCGGTTGAACATGACGGCTTGAACGTCATCGCCCTGGGAGCACGGGTTGTCGGATCCGAACTCGCCTGGGAGATCGTAAAGGCATTCGTCGGGGCCGAGTTCACCGGTGAGGAACGGCACGTTCGACGGGTCGGAAAGGTCGACGAACTCGATCAACACCGGTCGTAGAAGCCGCCGCATCAGCCGCGTGCCCAGGTTTGTAGACGTCCAACTTGACGTCTCCGGCCCGCGGAATGAACTCGGCCGCCGAAGGCGAGCAGAGGTCGCTTGGTAGCGCACCGCACCACGCGGAGTGACGAATTCGGCGGTCTTCGTACCGCTGCAGTGGGAATCGCTAATCGGGTCATCCAGCTCCACCGATAACATGGGCTGCACCCCCGAACTACGAGAAGCATGGATCCAACGAACGGAACACCGTACGTCAACCGAGAGCTGTCACTCCTCGCGTTCCAGGAGCGCGTGTTTGCTCTCGCGACGTCCGAAGATCGACCGCTTCTCGAGCGGGTCAAATTCATAGCGATCGTGTCGTCGAACCTCGACGAATTCCACCAGGTGCGCGTCGCCGGACTTCTGGAACAGGCAGAGAGCGGCGTCAAGAAATCCGGACCTGACGGTCTTACGCCGAGACAGCAGCTCGCGGCGATTCACGAGCGCGTGACAGAACTCAACAACCACATCGACCGCCTCTTCACTGACGACATCGTCCCGGCTTTGGCATCCGAGGGGATCAAGATCGTCACCTACGATCACCTGAACCCTGACGATCGCGCGGAACTCGGAACGGTGTTCGAGGAATCGATCTTCCCAGTGTTGACCCCGCTGGCCGTCGACCCGTCGCACCCGTTCCCGTTCATCTCCGACCTTTCGCTGAACCTTGCGGTTCTGCTCTACGACCCGATCGACCAAGCACAGCGGTTTGCCCGTGTGAAGATCCCACCAAACGTGCCCCGGCTCATCCAGCTTGCCGACGGGCAGCGGTTCGTGCCGATCGAGCAGATCGTGAGCCACCACCTGGGACGCCTCTTCGGCGGCCTCGATGTAGTCGGCTCCTCGACATTCCGGGTGACCCGTAGCGCCGATCTGGCGGTCGAGGAGGAAGAGGCCGACGATCTCCTCCAGGCCATCGAGAGCGAGCTCCGCTACCGGCAACGTGCGGCGCAAGCGGTTCGGCTCGAAGTCGAAGCCGGGATTTCGGCAGAGGTGCTCGAGATGCTGCTCCACGGTCTGCAGCTGTCACACGACGAGGTGTACGCGCGACATGCACCGCTCGGCCTCTCGGGCCTGTGGAGTGTCTACGCGCTTGACCGACCTGAGCTCAAGGACCCGATTTCGCGCCCCACGACACAACCAAGGCTTGCCGAACAGAGCGGCCAGGCGATCGATTGGTTTGCGGAGCTCAAAAAGGGAGACATCCTCGTTCACTACCCGTACGAATCGTTCGCCACGTCGACCGCAGCTTTCCTCGCCCAGGCGGCCGCGGATCCGGATGTTCTCGCCATCAAACAGACGCTCTACCGCACATCCATCCCCGACGATCCGGCCATCGGCGGTGAGGAAGCCGTCGTTCGAACGCTCATCGAGGCAGCCGAAGCGAACAAACAAGTAGTGGTGCTCGTCGAGTTGAAGGCCCGCTTCGACGAAGCGGCCAATATCAACTGGGCGAAGATGCTCGAATCGGCAGGTGTTCACGTCGTGTATGGGGTGCAGGGCCTCAAGACCCACACCAAGACGCTGCTCGTGGTCCGGCGCGAACGAGACGGGATTCGGCGCTACTCGCACGTCGGTACCGGGAACTTCAATCCGAATACGGCGCGAATCTACGAAGACATGGGTCTGTACACGGCGGATGAGGACATCGGCGCCGACCTCTCCGAGTTGTTCAACCACCTCACGGGCTACGCCCGCCCGGCAACCTACCGTAAGCTCATCGTCGCACCGGATTTCCTCCGTCCGAAGATCATCGAACGCATCCGGGAGCAGGGTGCACTCGGGCCCGACGGGCACATCGCAATGAAATCGAACCACATCGTCGATCCTGAAATCGTCGATGAGCTGTATGCCGCATCGGCCGAGGGATGCCGCATCAATCTCATTGTTCGAGGCAACTGCTCGGTACGTCCCGGTGTTCCGGGGCTGTCCGAGACCATCACTCTTCGTTCGATCGTCGGTCGCTTCCTCGAGCACTCGCGGATCTACCGCTTCGGCGCCCCCGGTCCGGACGCGATCTACTACATCGGTTCGGCCGACATGATGCAGCGCAATCTCAATAACCGAGTCGAGGCCCTGGTGCCGGTGACCGACCCCGGCTTGAAAGTGCGCATCGAAGAGGTCCTCGATGTCGAACTCTCGGACGATGTGCTCGCGTGGAACGCCAACCCCGACGGGAGCTGGACGAAAGTCGTTCCGCATCTCGGGATCGACACACATCAGCGGCTCCTCAATCTCGCTGCCGAGCGCGCCAGGGGCGACGCCGAGCTCGCCAACGATGTCCTCGGGTGGAAAGCGAACCCCGACGGGAGCTGGACAATCACGTTCCCAGACATCGAAGTCGATGCCGATCAGCTTTCCGATAGCCCGACTGCCGACCGGGCCCCGGACGAGGCCCGGTACCAATCATGAACCCCCAGAGATTCCGCGCTTCGATCATGGCCGCCGGCGGCGTTCTGCACCGTTCGAACGGCGACGGCAAGCGGGAATTCCTCCTCGTGCACCGCCCCCGCTACGACGACTGGTCTCTTCCGAAAGGGAAGCTCAACCGGCGAGAAGGCTTCCTAGAAGCGGCACTCCGAGAGGTACGAGAGGAAACCGGGATTCAGGGAAACCGGCCGGTCGACGTCGGCTCTGTCGGCTACGAAACCGATGCGGGCAATCGCAAAGTCGTGCGCTGGTGGCACATGGAGATGGTCGGGGGGAAGTTCCGTCCGAACCGGGAGGTGGACGACATCGCCTGGCTCACCCTCGGGAAGGCCAACAAGCGACTCGAATACACCAACGACCGGAAGGTCCTGATCCGCGCCGACGCCCTGACCGACGATCCGACGTATTCGAAGATCTATTTCGTCCGCCATGCGCGAGCGGTACGCAGGCCGCAGTGGAACGACAAGGACCGCAAACGGCCGCTCGACCGGCGCGGCCGGATCCAAGCAATCGACCTCGCGATCCGGTTCAAAGCTCATCCGGTCTCGCGAGTCCTGAGCTCCGACGCCCAACGCTGTGTACAGACTGCGAAACCCCTGGTCAACGCCATCCGGATGCCGGCGGTGCTCGACCGCAGCCTGCGCGTAGGCGCAGGCACGGACAGCATGCTCACACTGTTCCGGCAGCTTCAGGGTGAGGCGGCGGTGGTCATCACACACGGCGAAGTCATCGGCCCGGTCATGGAGAAGCTCGCCGAGGATGGGGTGGATCTCGAGGGCCCGATGGAGTGGAAGAAGGGCTCGGTGTGGGTCCTCGAAGCGAGAAAGGGCCGGGTCCGATCCGGCCGCTACATCCCCCCAAGGCGCTGACACCACTTACCCGGGGTTCTCGACATCGCATTTGGCGTCCCCAGCCTGCGGAACGGGACTTCAGATCCAGGTATCGATCCAGTCGGCGGCGACGCCGGTCACCTCGTCGAGGCTCTCCTTGTTCGTCTTCGGAGAGCGCTTCAGCACCTTGAACGAGTGATCTCCGTCCTCGACGACTTCCAGCGTCCCCTCGGGCACTGACGCAGCAATAGACCCTATCAACGGCGGAGGAGAGAGACGGTCTCGGGTTCCTGCGAAGAACAGCTGCGGAACCTCGATCCTCTCGAGGTGATCCGTCGGCCGGGGGTCGTCCTTGCCCATCGGCACAAGCGGATAGCCGAAGTACACGAGCCCGGCAGCCGGCCAACCGTCGTCAGCAACGAGATGAGATCCAACCCGGCCTCCCATCGACTTGCCCGCGAGGACAACCCGATCGCACTCCCCCGCCAACACGTCGGCGGCCGCTCGATGTACGTTCAAGAGCATCGGCATCCGGTCGGGCGCTCGTTTGCTGGCCTCGGTGTATCGGTAGTTGAAAGACATCACCAGAAGGCCGCGACGCGCGAGG
>CBFDAN010000204.1:0-4126 GCA_965602815.1 uncultured bacterium | reverse complement strand
CAGGCCTCAGTAGATGTCGTTGGCCGTGTTGAAGACGTTGAACGTCCCGGTCGGCGTAATGAGCCACGGTTCGGCGATCCGCAGCTTCTCCGTGAGCGTCGCGTCGTCGTAGATCACGAGTTCACCGTCCGGATCCCACACCGATACCCAGATCTCGTCACCAGCCTTGTTGTACTCGAAGTGGACGACGCGCCCGTGGTCGGACACCTCGAAACACTTCTCGAGCTGCATGGATTCCTTGCTGTACACGCAGGCTTGATGGGCCTCTTCCTGGACGTTGGACAGCGGCGTGTCCATCCAGACCCAGGGAGAGTTCGGATGGGTCTTGAGGAACAGGCTCCCGGTACCCGGTAGCTCGACCTCGCGGACGACCTTCCAGGCGTGCTCCGGATTTCCTTCTGGATCGGCACCAATCAGCGTGAGCTTCCCCTCACCGATATGGGTGGTTGCATATACCCAACCGAATTCCGGGTCCACCCAATTGGCTCCTCGACCGGGATGCGGCGTCTCGCCTGTCTCGACACCCGCGACCAATTCCTGCGTCTTCACATCTACGACCATCAGCTTGTTCTGAGCGTTGGCGGCGGTGATGAAGTACCGGCCGGTGTGGTCCCATCCGCCATCGTGGAGGAAGAGGTCGGCCGGGATCTTCTTCACGAGCGGGAAATCCGGCTTCGAATAGTCGACGATCGCGACATAGCCCGACTCCTTCAAGCCCATCACCCACACGGGATCGAAATGCGATGCGACGATCGCCGCCACGCGCACCTCGTCGAGTTCCTTGCCATTGATATCCGGACTCAGGACGTCGTGCACGACGAGCGGTTCCAGCGTCTGTCCGTCGAAAACGACATACTGCGGCGGCCAGTAGCAACCCTCGATGATGTACTGGTCTTCGTAGCCCTCGAACTTGCTTCCGTCGACGCTCCTAGCGTCAAAACAGCCCTGAACCTGCGCCACGATCTCGGGGATTTCGGTCCACAGGTCGATCATGGTGACCCTACCGTCGCGTCCAACAGCGACGAAATACCTGCCCGTCGCCGATGAGCGCAGGATATGCACGGCGAAGCCGGTGTCGATGATGGCCACCTGTTCGTGTGTGTCGCCGTCCATGATCGCCACCTGCCCAGCGTCGCGCAGGATCACGCCGGTGAAATTCTCCCAGTCGCGATCAGTCTGCGGTTCGGTCGGCCGGTCGGCAACCGGGACAACGAGATTCCACGATTCCGTGATCGCCGCGAGGTCGAGCGGCGGCGGCGTCGGAGGATCGAGTTGGACGAAGTTCGCCATCAACTCGATCTCGTCCTCGGTCAGAATCCCCGCTTGGCCCCAGGCGGGCATGCCCCCCGGGAGCCCGTTGGTGAGGATGGTCGTGAGACCGGTCGTGCCGATCTCGAGCGTCCGCTCGGGTTGGATATTGGGCCCCGTGGCACCTGCGCGGAGGGTGCCGTGGCATCCCGCGCAGCGGTTGAAGTAGACACTCGAAGCCTCGTCGAACTCGACCTCCGAGAGTTCCCTGGGCGCGGCGAATATCGGGTCGGCCGGAGCGACATCGGACTTCGATTCGAGATATGCCAGGACCTCGCCGACTTCCTCCGTGCCAAGACCGAGTGTCGGCATCGACCCGGTGTAGATCGCCGCCGCGTCGGCATCGAGCGCGGCGAAGGCCTCAGGGTCGAAGACCCAGGCGGTGAGCCATTCATGGTCCCTGACAAGGGTGACTCCTGCGAGGTCGGGTCCGACCAACGGCCCTCCGCCGATGGTGTGACAGGCGGCGCACGTCTCATCGAAGGTGGCCATCCCCGCCGCAATCACTGGATCCCCTGCAGCCGATTCGCGCCGGTCGGGCATGGCTCCCGTGCATGCCGCGATCACGAGGACGGCTATCGCAGCCAAAAGACCAAGCGTGAGTCGAGGGCGGGTTGGCCTGGGCATCGAATCTCCTGAGGACGGCGGCCCCTTCGCAGGGTTGTTCGTCAGGGTATTGCGATGGTCGCTAGATGTCCAGTTCCTTACTTACCTACTTCTATTTGACGCCACGATCAAGGGCATACATCGCAAGTGCCCCGGCCACCGCTGCGTTCAAACTCTCAACACCTGCGGCAATCGGGATCGTCAGCGAGGCCACACAATGCTCGACCAGGGTGGTCGGAAGACCGTGAGTCTCATTTCCGACCAGGAGAGCAATGGGATTATCCACCTCGAGTGAGCCGGGATCGATGCCTCCGGAGACGATGGTGGCGATCGGGTCAAGGCCGATCGTGACGAGTCGTTCGAGTTCATCAATTGCGACGGCCGGATGCGAAAGCTGCACCCCGGCGCTCGCTCGCAGGACCTTCGGACTCCAGGGGTCTGCTCCCCCGATCAGCGCGATCTGCCAACCGAGGGCGCCGGCCGAGCGGATGAGTGTGCCGACGTTTCCCGGGTCGCCGATCTCCACGGCGACCACTGTCCGCCGGGTCTCGAGGCCGTCAAGCTCTGGGATCGCGAGCACACCGACCGGATCTTGGGGTTCCATCGTTGTGGAAATCGCCTCAAGGACAGGACCAGAGACCTCGACGATCGTGGAGCCGGCCGCTTCGCAGCGAGCGACCAGGGCCCCGCCACCGAGGGTGTAGACGTCAACCGGCACGATGCCTGCTTCGAGCGCCGCCGCAACCAGAATCGGACCTTCGACCAGCGTCTGTCTCGTTTGGCGACGCTCGCGCCCGCGACGGAGCCGGCGCACCGCCTTGACCCGCTCGTTCGCAGTGGAGTCGATCCGCATCAGATAGATGGAGACCCCGCACGCGCGGGGTCTCTCTCACATCGGTCAGGCAGTCCGAACGGGGTCACTCCGGACTCGCTGCTCCTGCGACCTCGACGAGGGCCGAGAAGGCCGCCGGATCGTTGACCGCCATCTCAGCGAGCATCTTCCGGTCAACCTCGAGATCGGCGGCCTTGAGGCCGGCCATGAACCGTGAATAGGTCGTACCGTTCAGGCGGGCCGCTGCATTGATGCGCTGGATCCACAGGCGGCGGAACTGCCCCTTGCGGGCGCGGCGATCACGATGCGCATACTGCATCGAGTGCATCACCTGCTCGCGAGCGGTGCGATACCGGCGACTTCTCGCGCCTCCGTAGCCGGAGGCGCGGTCCATCAATTTGCGGCGCTTCTTCTTTGCGTTGATCGAACGCTTTACACGTGCCATCGAATGACTCCTAGTTCCCCAGCAAGCGGTTCATGCGCTTCTCGTTCCCGCCATCAAGGATCTTGTTGCCTTTGACGCGACGCCAGCGGCTTGGTGATTTCTTGTGGCGGTTGTGTCCTCGCCACGCCTTCGTGGTCCGCACCTTCCCGCTCCCGGTGCGTTTGAAGCGCTTCGCGGCACCTTTGTGGGTCTTCATTTTCGGCACGATTCCACTCTCCTACTCGTCCACGTCGTCAGCGATGACTGCTTCGTCGACGACATCCTCTTCGCTGGCAACAACTTCGTCGCTGGCGATGACTTGGTCGCCAGCGATGTTTTCGTCGCTCACGATGGTTTGTTCTTCTGCGGCGATCTCTTCGACGATGAACGTCTCATCGTCCGTCCCGACGTCCTCCGATACCCGGTCTGCGTTTCGGAGGGGGGCCAGGACCATCGTCATCTGCCGGCCTTCGAGCCTCGGTGCGGTCTCGATCTCCCCGTAGTCCGAAACGCTGTCGCGCAGCCGGTTGAGGATCTCGTTGCCGATTTCGGGGTGCGTTACTTCGCGTCCCCGGAAACGCATTGTGACCTTCACCTTGTCGTTGTCTTGCAGGAACCGAACGACCCTCCGCCGCTTCACTTCGAAGTCACTCGCCCCGATCTTGGGGCGGAATTGCACTTCTTTGATCACGGTGCGGGTCTGCTTCTTGCGGGCCTCTCTCGCCTTGACGGACTGCTCATACTTGAACTTGCCGTAGTCCATGAGGCGAACAACGGGCGGCCTCGCCTCCGGAGCCACCTCGACGAGGTCGAGTTCGAGCTGCGATGCGAGCCACCGTGCTTCTTCGATCGACTTGATGCCGATCTGTTCGCCGGCCGGATCGACGAGGCGTACCTCTGGGACCCGAATGCGTTCGTTGACCCTGGGCTCCTTGATCGGAGTACCTCCTGCTCGT
>CBFDAN010000203.1:0-4129 GCA_965602815.1 uncultured bacterium | reverse complement strand
CACACCCACCCCTCGTCGTCGCAAGACCATGGATGAGGCTGAGCTCCTCGATCAGGTCACCGGGGTCGAAGACCGGGAACGCACCATCACGGATCAACCGGTTGGTGCCTTCAGAAGCCTTCCGGTCGACGTCACCTGGCATAGCGAAAACAGGTATCCCGTACTCGGCTGCCTTGACCGCCGTGATCAGCGCCCCCCCGGTGATTCCAGCCTCCACAACCACCACCGCAGCGGAGAGACCTGCGATGATGCGGTTCCTCGGCGGGAATCGCCATGCGTCCGGTCGGCTCCCCGGTGGATACTCCGATACGATCGCTCCTCCGAGGTCGAGGATCTGGTCACCGAGACGATGGTGCTCCCTCGGATACGTCACGTCGATCCCGCAGCCAAGCACGGCGATACCACGCCCACCGGCCGCAACCATGCCGCGGTGCGCCGCACCGTCGATGCCTCGCGCAAGCCCAGAGACGACTGACCAACCCGCCTCAGCCACCGCTCGCCCGTACGCGTCGGCGAGTTCGAGCCCGTAGGCGGTGCACCGACGAGTGCCGACGATCCCCACCCCCGGGGCACGTGGCAAGTCACCGCGAACGAAGAGCAGATCCGGCGCATCCTCGAAGCGATCAAGATGGACCGGATAGGTCGGTTCGCCGCGTCGAACGATATTGATGCCGAGCGCATCCAGCTCCGCTTCCCGAAGCGAAGCCGGAACTTCGAGATTGCTGCGGATCGCCTCCGACGCCTTCACGCGTCGCCGGGTGATGGCAGCAATCGCCCCCGCTGGGTCGCCGAACCGCTCGGTGAGGTCGCGGATCCGTTCTGGATGGAGCCCTGAGAACGCGAGACGGAGGCGGTGTGCGTCGGTCACAATGTCACCCTCATGCTCAACGCCGTGTCAACGTGCGGCCCATCCACCGGACCCGACCCGGCGAGATCGGCGACCGTTCGTGCGACCCGACGGACACGATCCCAAGCACGTGCGGTGAGTCGGTCACCCGACGCGGCCTCCGTCAGTTGGTGCACGGCCCCGTCGGTCCACGCCAGTGCATCGAGGTCCCGCCGCCGCAGTTCACGATTGAGGCGTCCGCGCTCGTCGAACTGCCGCCGGCGTGCCGCTGAAACCCTGGCCCGAACACTGGCGGAATCCTCACCCTGTGGCCCTGAGAGCTCCACGACGCGAAGCCGCGGCACCTCGACCTGAAGATCGAAGCGATCGAGTAGCGGACCGGAGAAACGCCGTTTGTACCGTGCCTTCATCGACTCGGTGCACTCGCAGGACTTGAGTCGGTCTCCTTCAAAGCCACACGGGCACGGATTGGTGGCGCCCACGACCTGGACCTGGCACGGGAACTCGACCGTCGCACCCTGCCGGGCAACGACCACAGACCCGTCCTCAATCGGAGTACGAAGTGCATCGAGCAACTGAGGTGGGTACTCGCCCAACTCATCGAGGAAGAGCACTCCCCGGTGTGCCAACACGGCTTCGCCGGGGGTCGGAACTCCGGATCCCCCACCGATGAGCGCCGCCATCGACGCGGAGTGGTGCGGGGCGCGGAACGGCGGGACAGACGGACCCGGCCGCGGACGGCCCGCCGCGGCCCAGACGAGGGCCACCTCGTGCGCCTCCCGATCGTCAAGCGGCGGAAGCAAGCCCGGCATCGTCCGAGCCAGCATTGTCTTGCCCGAACCCGGTGGACCCCGGAAGAGCAAGTGGTGGCCCCCGGCCGCGGAGACCTCGAGAGCGGCTCGCGCCGCCGACTGGCCCCGCACCTCCGCGAGGTCGGGAACTTCAACCAGCGGGGGTGGAATCGCCTCGACGTCATCGCCCGGCTGGGCGCCGCGCGCAACTTCCATGGCATGCGCCAGAGACCGCACCGCCTGTACTCCCAGGTCGTGCCGGCCAGCAGTCTCGGCCACTGACCGAACCGGGAGAAGACACGGTTTGCCGAGATCGCGAGCCACCAATGCGGCCCCGAGACCGCCGCGAGCGGCACGCACCCCACCGTCGAGGGCAAGTTCGCCGAGTGCAACGATATCTGTCGCACCGGGCGGGAGTTTCCCGTTCGCGGCAAGCACGCCGAGAGCGATCGGTAGGTCGTAGGCGGAGCCGACCTTCGGCAGGTCGGCCGGCGAGAGGTTCACGACAACCCGCTTCGAGGGGAACGTGTTTGAGGTCGACGCGATGGCGGCCCGAACACGTTCCTTGGCTTCGCGCACCGCGGCATCCGGGAGCCCAACGATGACAAACCCAGCCTTGCCCCCGCCGATGTGGGCCTCCACACGCACCGGGTGCGGTTCAACACCGATGATTGCGCTTGATGTGATTGCTGCGTTCATTCGTCCACCGTATGACGCCGGTGTGACACGAACTGAGGCTTCGGAACGCGTCAAACGGTGCTCACGGTCCCGTCATCAAGGGCAATAGCTGCGCCGGAGGCACCGACGGGAGGTATGCGGGGTGTCTGCGGTCGAGTCCGACGAACGCAATGAGGAACGTCGTCGAGCCCAACCGTGATGCGAGTCGTTGATGGTTTGACCGTCAGCGAGTCCCGATCGCTCATGCTGACGTGCTACGGTCGCTCTATGTCTCGTCCCGATCCACGCCACTACTTCGGCAATTTCAACAACAGCGACCTGCCGCTCCTCGAGAAACTCCGCCTCGTGGCGAAGAACAACGCTATCAAGATCAAGAACGGAACGTCGTGTTGCGGGAATCACGGGGAACCCGGCTGTTGAGTGGGTCCTGACGAGTCCGGTTCGGACTCACACGACCATCACACCCACAGCGACTGACCGCCGGAAGCCGGTTTCGACGCGAACCTACGAGTAGCGATCGGACGCTGTGTCGGTTGCCTGGGTCAGTACATCCAGGTAGCCGTACCGATTGTCATGGCTACGAGGGTCATCAACACCAGGCCAATCCAAGCAACTCTGCCGACCGCCATCGCTGCAAGCCCAGCTCTCTGCGTCCCCGACGCCCTTTTCCACTTCTCGGACAACGTTAGCCGATGGGTGGGAGGACGAACGGCGACCAAGGGCTCAGGAGCGTCGCGACGAGCTACCAGCATCCACGCGACAACTGCTGCGACGACCAGCAACCAGTACATGATCACTCCGTTCTACCTGCACGTGTCATCCGCCGCCTTCGGCGGTCGCTCGATCTCGGGATCCGGCCGCCGACGGTGGATGACATTCGGGCCATGATTGGCTAGTTCCATGGTCCACTCTCCATTGTCTCCCGGTTGTAGAACACCAATAGGGTCAATGGCCTCGACCGGGATTCGACGATGAACGGTCACTCCGGGCAATCCTTCAAGTGTTGCCGTCCACCCGACGAAGCCTTCCCCGGACCCGTCACGGATCGATGCGTCCCCACCATCTACCTACTGCGGCTGTGCGCACCGTCGGTCTGAGGTGGATGAACGTGTCATCCGCGCCCGTGGTGTCCCACTGATCCTTGCTTTTCCATCGGACCCGCAGCCCAAGCCGGGTTGTATGGTGGCCGCAGACGCTCGGCCGACGGCCCTGCGCATGGGCCGGGAGGACGTCTCAATGGATCAAGACTGTCTCAGCACGGCGCTTGATCCCCAACAGCATCCATCGCGACATCAACACATCGATCGGCACGAGAAGGACGTGGGCGATTCGGGTCATACCCGCCGGGTAGATGTTGCTCCGGGTCCGCATTAGGAGTCTGGTCCGATTCACGCCCGCCATCTCGAGAACAAATGACCAGGAGAAGTCGAGGTAGGGACCGGGGCGGTCGTTCAAAAGATCCGGTGGGATACCCGAGATCGGGTGTCGCATTGAGTGGAGCACCATCGCGCGATACGGATCGAGTTCCACAACATCGAAGAATGCCGTGCCTGGAGGCCCGTCGGGAATTCGATCGCCGACCCTGAGAGTCTGAAGGTCGTCGACGACCGCTTCTGAGCTCGGGTTCTGCACGGACCACAATCGATCCACCCACTCCGGCGTATACCAGCCGGCCCGGTGGTATCCCATTTGGACTAGCCACTGCCACACATCGCCCGGATGTGCATCGAGCGTCACCGCGTGTGTGGTCTGGATTCGTGGAGCCGGGATGACGTCATCGCCCGCGAGCGCCTTGGACTGTTCGAACCGGGTT
>CBFDAN010000202.1:0-4141 GCA_965602815.1 uncultured bacterium | reverse complement strand
GTGTCGCAAGGTTGTGAGCTCTTGCGAGTCGCGTGATCGAATCGAGGAGCACGACAACGTCGTCGCCCTGCTCCACGAGGCGCTTCGCCCGCTCAATCGCGAGCTCCGACACCTGCGTGTGCTCTTCGGCTGGCCGATCGAAGGTGGAGTAGATGACCTCACCTTTGACTGAACGCTGCATCTCGGTGACTTCTTCCGGACGTTCGTCGACGAGGACGACCATCAGGTGGCATTCGGGGTTGTTCTCCGCAATCGAAGCCGCCACATCCTGGAGCACCGTCGTCTTGCCGGCTTTCGGCGGCGACACGATGAGGCCACGCTGGCCCTTCCCGATCGGAGCGATGAGGTCGATGATCCTTGCCATGATGTCGTCAGGCTTGCCGTCGATCTCGAGGCGGAGCCGGACATCGGGGAACAACGGCGTGAGCTTGTTGAACTGCGGTCGTTTCATGGCCTCTTCGGGATCCCCACCGTTGACCTCTACGGCACGGACCAGGGCCGGGAACTTCTCTTTGCCGCGGGCCGGGCGGACCGGACCGGCGACGGTGTCGCCCTTGCGAAGCTTCTGTTTGCGAACGACGTTGGCCGGAACGTAGGCATCCCCCTCGCCGGGGAGATACCCGGAGGCACGAAGGAATCCGTATCCCTCGGGGAGGATGTCGAGGATTCCCTCGCGGGACTCGAGATTGGACTCATCGATCGGCTCACGAGGCTGCTGAGAACGGTTTCGGCGGTTCCGGCGGCGACGGCCTTGGCCGTCCTGTCCGTCTCCGTCGTGGTTGTCTCTGCGCTGACCGTTGTCACTGCGTGGCGTTGTCGTGGCAGGCGCCTCGGTCGTGTCTTCGACCTCGGGGACCATCGCCGCGTCGAACTTCTCGGAGTCGAGAATCGCAGCGATGAGCTTCGACTTCTGCAGGCCGTCCGGGTCTACTTCGACCTGGCCGGCCATAGACCGGAGGTCGTCGAGACCGAGTTCCTGGAGTCTGGCTCTCGTGGTGCTCATGTTTGTTGTTGCCCCTTTTCAGGACGAAGGGTCAAACGACCCGGAGATTGGGGACCTCGGACAACACGGCGGTGGTCCGGATCTTCCTGGAATGCTCCCCCGAGCGGCACGCGATATGCGGCCGAGGAGGAGTGGATGACCCAATAGTACAGCCTTTCGCTCTTATTTCAAGCAGATAGGCGAGACTCGAGACATGAGACTCGAGATACGAGACGAAAGACAAGAGACTCGAGACACGAGACAAGAGACTCGAGACACGAGACAAGAGACAGAAGACACCAGACAAGAGACGAAGGACTCGCGACCGGACCCAGTCTCGGGTCTCGGGTCTCGGGTCTCGGATCTCGGCTCGCTACCAGCCCAGGATTTCCAGGACCGAGTCCAGTCTTGGGGCTGCCGGGCCCGGCAGGTCGGCTTCGAGCACAGCGGTCTCCGGATCCTTCAGGCCGTGGCCGGTGAGGGTGCATACGACGGGACCGTCCGGCAACTCGTCGCGATACTTCAGGATTCCTGCGACACCGGCGGCGGAGGCCGGCTCGCAGAACACACCTTCACGAGAAGCCAGGAATCGGTAGGCGGCAAGGATCTCATCGTCGGTAACGGCTTCGATCCGACCGCCGGATTCGTCCCGGGCCGCGACGGCTCCGTCCCACGAGGCAGGGTTGCCGATACGGATCGCCGTCGCGATGGTTTCGGGAAAGTCCACAATCTCGCCGTAGACAATCGGCGCGGCGCCTGCGGCTTGGAAGCCCCACATCAAAGGAGCTTCGTCGACATCGTTGTATCCCTGCCAGTAGGCGGTGATGTTCCCCGCGTTGCCCACGGGGAGGGCATGGACAGACGGCGCCGAGCCGAGGGTATCGACGATCTCCCACGCGGCCGTCTTCTGGCCTGCGATGCGGTACGGATTGATGGAATTGACGAGCACAACGTCGTGGCTGGCGGTCAACTCCAAGACGATCGCCAGCGCGTCGTCGAAGCTCCCGTCGATCGGAATGATCGTCGCACCGTGCACGATGGCCTGAGCCAGCTTCCCTCGGGCGATCTTTCCGGACGGGATTATCACGATGGACGTGATACCTGCCCGCTGCGCATACGCCGCCGCCGACGCCGACGTGTTGCCCGTAGATGCACACGCGACGGCACGTGCTCCATCTTCCACGGCTTTCGACACCGCAAGCGTCATTCCCCGATCCTTGAACGATCCGGTGGGATTCAGACCCTCGAACTTGAGGAACACCCTTCGCTGAACAGCCTTCGAGAGCGCCGGTGCCGGGATCAGCGGGGTGTCGCCCTCGAGCAACGTCACGACGGGAGTGTCCGGTCCCACGGGAAGCCGATCGCGGTACTCCTCGATGATTCCTCGGCGACTCATGCTTCTTCGCTTTCTACGCGGATCACTGATGCCACGTTGCGCAAAGCATCGACGTCGCGGAGATGCCGGACCGCCTCGCGTTGGGCACCTTCGCGGGCGCTGTGGGTGACGATGAGTAGCAACGCCTCGCTCCCCTCGCCTTCCTGCCACACCGACTTGATCGACACCCCGGCGTTTCCGAATGCACCGGCGATCTGTGCCAGCACACCGGGCCGGTCGTCGACCTCGAGCCGCATGTACCACTTCGTGGGGACATCGCTGAACGGAATGAGATCGCCGGGAGAGAACCGGATACGCGGCGCAACTTGAGCACCAGCCAGGGTCTCGCGGGCAGCATCGATGATGTCGCCAAGGACCGCGGTTGCGGTCGGAGCCCCTCCGGCGCCCGGACCGGAGAAGAGCAGTTCGCCGACGGATGGACCTTCGATAAAGATCGCGTTCGTCGCTCCGCGGATCGACGCGAGCGGATGGTCCCGTGGGATCATCACCGGGTGCACCCGGACGGATATCCCATCCCCGATCCGTTCGGCGATAGCGACCAACTTCACGGCGTATCCGAAGTCCGAAGCGAAGGCCATGTCGACCGGCGAAAGAGAATCGATACCTTCGTGATAGACATCGTCGATGCCAACCCACGTGCCGAACGCGAGTGAGGCCAGAATGGCAGCCTTCGCCGCAGCATCGGCGCCGGATATGTCCGCGGTCGGGTCGGGTTCGGCGTAGCCCAACTCTTGCGCTTCGGCGAGCGCCTCGCCGAAATCGGCGCTGTCTTCGGCCATTCGGGTCAAAATGAAGTTGGTCGTGCCGTTCACAATGCCAAGAACCCGCTCCACCGGCTCCCCGGCGAGGGTCTCCGACAGCGGCCGAATGATCGGGATTCCGCCGCCGACAGCCGCTTCGAACAGGAACGGCACGCCAGAACGCTCGGCTGCTGCAATCAGCTCCGGGCCACGGGACGCAACCAGTTCCTTGTTGGCGACGGGTTTGCCGGCGTTGAGAGCGGCGAGTACGAGATCGCCGGCGAGGTCACGGCCCCCCATCAACTCCACGACGAGATCGATCTCCGGATCGTCGATCACACTCATTCGGTCATCGGTGACGACACCGTCGGCGACGGTGAAGCTCCTCAGCTTGTCGAGATCGCGCACGGCGACACGCTTCACACGGAGATCCAGCCCGGTTTTTGCCGCAATCGCAGCGTGATCGTCCACGAGGCGCGCAATGAGTGTTCCTCCAACGGTTCCCGCTCCGAGGACGCCGACGCCAATCGTTGAGTTCATACAAGAACGATAGACCGGGTTTCGAACGATGACGGATCAGCCCTCAGCGGACGCGTTCACTCGCCGATTTGTGTCGACGATCGCGGAGACAGCCAGCGCGGCGACGAATACCAACATCACTTGTATGAAGTAGCCATACCGAGGTTTCGCCCAGTAGATCACCGTTCGGAGGATCCAACTCGACGCGATCAGTGGGACGATCAGCCAGATCAACTGTCGGGTCCACGTGCGATAGGCGAAGAGCGCCGCGACGGCCAGCACCAGCAGGGCAGGAACAGTGAGCAGAGCTTCGAGGAGCCAGTCGAACGGAACCGTCTTCTCCGTGAATGATGCCGGATCCAGTGGATCCCCCCCAGGCTCGATACCCCGAGTACTCCAGAACAGCGCATATTCCGGGGCTCCGAACAACTCCACCGTTCCATATCCAATGTCTTGAATCAGATGAGCAGGATCATCACGTAGGTACTCGAACCCGAGTTCCCA
>CBFDAN010000201.1:0-4141 GCA_965602815.1 uncultured bacterium | reverse complement strand
CAAGCGAAACGACGACGACAACCACAACGACGGCACCAACTTCGACAACCACAACTACGGCACCAACTTCGACAACCACAACGACGGCACCAACGACGACAACCACCGTTCCTCAGGAAGCTCCCGCCTTCCCGGAGTATCGGATCGATGAGCGGATCATCGTGCCCGAGACCGGGGATACTGTGGTGTTGCTTCTCGATCCCGCGTCGTACACCAGCCTGTCCGATCTCGACATCTACGACGTGATCGCCGACGCGGCCGATCGGTTCCCGCCGATTCTTGTTGCCCACGTGGTCGATTCGCCCGAGGCTGCGGAAGCGGTGCTACTGGAACAGCCGGACGAGGAGCAGGAACTCATCCTCGCAGACCACTACCTAGCGAGACTCGAAGATGGGTTCCGCATCGTGTACCTAGGCCCCTTCGAAGAGTCGGGTGTGGCGGTTCTGGGGTCGTAGAAAGAGCTGCGAGCCGCCCGCTGCCAGCTGACGCCCTGAACCAGCCACCCGGCTCTCAGTGTGCGGTCGCCGTGCTGCGTAGGAGGTAGCGAGACACGAGACACGAGACGAGTCTCAAGTCTCGGGTCTCGAGTCTTCTGCCTATCTCACAGCAACAACGCTGCTGTTATGAGGAACCCGCCGAAGCTCACGAGGTCGGTTGTCATCGTCAGGAAGATGTTAGAAGCGAGGGCGGGATCCTGACCCAGACGACGGAGAACAATTGGGATTCCGGATCCAACGAGCCCTCCTATGAGGATCGACACGATGACCGACACAAACAGGATGGCGGCGATCTCCCACGGATCGACGGCCGACTGATCTCCGAACAGTTCGACGGTCAGGGCCCCCATCAGCGCAGCGAGCAGTGCGATTGCGACCGCATCGACCATCGTCACAGCCATCTCTCTTCGGATCGCCCGCCGTGCACGGCCGCGCGGGAGATCACCCACCGCGATCGATCGGATGATGACGGCCAAGCTCTGTGCCCCCGAGTTGCCGCCGAGGAGCGCTACGAGCGGCATGTACGCCGCGAGAATCACGGCCCCGGCGAGCACCGATTCGAACTGGGCGATGACATATGCGATAACCAGGCCTACCACGAGATTGAAGGCGATCCAGGGCAGGCGGCGTCGCACGGATACTGCGACCGGCGTGAAGATCGTTTCCTCTACACCGGCGCCGACCATGACGGCGATATCTTCGCCGGCTTCGGCCTGGATCGCCTCGAGGGCCTCCGAGATCTTCACCATTCCTACGAGTGAGCCATCGTCGTCGACGACCGGCATGGCGATCAGGTGGTAGCGCTGGATCAGCTCGGCGACGATCTCGCGATCGGTCGACGGAGCCACCGACACCGGATCGGCAAGCATGACGTCCTCGAGAGCGCGGCCGGGGCGGGCGAAGACGAGGTCGCGGAATGACACAACACCCCGAAGGTGACCCCGTTCGTCGGTCACGTAGACGTACGAGAGATTCGATCCGAGCCGATCGTGCAGACGCCGCAGCGCCTCGATTGCTTCTCCGGCGCTCACTCCGGTCGGGAGTGAGGCGAAATCGGTGGTCATCATGCCGCCGGCGGTATCGGCCGCGTACACCAGCAGATTCTGGATCTCGGCCGCTGCTTTCGGATCCAGTGCGGCGAGGACGGCGGTGCGCTCAGCCGGTTCGAGAACCCCGATGACATCGGCGGCCTGATCTGCGTCCATCATCGAGATCATGGCTGCCGCCGCGGACGGACGAATCGTCTCGAGGACATCGGCCGCCGCCTCCGGGCGCATCTCGTCGAGGACGTCGCCCGCGTCGTCTGGAGCAAGGTCCGTCAGGAGATCTGCCGCCCCCTCCTCGGGCAACGCCTCGAGGATGTCCGCTGCGTTCTCCGGGGTGGACTCAGCGATCTCCTCCCACTCGTCTTGGTGCGCGTCGAGGTAGGCCTCGGCCTCCTCCGGACGGCGGCGGGCGAGATCTCGAAGCGTCTCGGTGACGTTGCGCGGGCTCGGGAATCTCAAGCGCATGACAGACGCAGCCTATCGCTTGACGGATCTGGGTGAATTCAACCAGGCAGCTGCCGAGCTGTCACGAGGAGAGAGGGGTCTCGCTATTTCGGTCGCGTAGACCCACCGAAAGTGAGGTCAGACGAGGGATTCGGGTCGAGAGGGTGGTGGGTCTCTCAGCGTACGACAATCAGGCGATCTGCCGAGGCGGGCTCGATCTGTCCGATGACGGCAGCGAGATCACCCGATTGTGAGAGTGCCCCGACGAGATCGGAAAGAGATGGTTCCGGAACAGCGAGCAGCAGTCCTCCGCTGGTCTGTGCGTCCACAAGCAGCGTGCGCATTGCAGGCTGGACCCCGCCGAAGTCAGCGTACTCCATGATCGATCGGTGATTGCGTTTGGTGCCGCCGGGGACATGGCCCTCAGCGGCAATCTCCACTGCACCTTCGAGCACGGGAATCGCCGACACGTCGAGGACGGCCGAAACCCCGCTCGCGCGAAGCATTTCGGTCAGATGGCCGAGCAGACCGAATCCGGTCACATCGGTCCCAGCTCGAACGCCGACCTCGACCGCCGCGCTTGCGGCGGAGGCGTTCAGTCTGCACATCGAGGCAATTGCGGCGTCCTGCGACGCCGCTGGAGCGGCACCGTTCTTGATCGCCGTTGCCACCAGTCCGGTGCCGAGCGCCTTCGTGAGGACCAGCCAATCGCCGGGTTGTGCTGCGGCATTGGTGATCATCCGGTCCGGATGGACTGTCCCGGTGATCGCAAATCCGAACTTCGGAGTCGTGTCGTCGATTGAGTGGCCGCCGACGAGGATGCAGCGGGCCTCGCTGAGCACCTCGACTGCGCCGTCGATGACGTCGGCCGCCGTGCTCCATGGGAGTGCGTCTCTTGGCCATGACAGGAGTTGGAGGGCGGTGAGCGGGGTGCCGCCCATCGCATAGACATCGGACAGCGCGTTCGCGGCGGCGATGCGCCCCCACGTGTGCGGATCGTCAACGATCGGCGTGAAGAAGTCGACGGTCTGGACGAGAGCGAGGTCATCGGAGATCCGGTAGACGGCGGCGTCGTCCGACCCGTCGATCCCTACGAGAAGATCCGGGTGTTGCGTGATCTCGGTTCCGGGCAGACGGCGCAGTACCTGCGCCAACTCGTCAGATCCGAGCTTGCATGCTCAGCCGGACCCGTGGCTGTACGCCGTGAGGCGGATGAAGTCCATCCGCTCATCGTAGCCCTCCACGCTTGCGGCCAACGCGGCGGCGCTGCAGACTCTCGGCATGGCCGACAACACCCAGGAACGCCTCGACGCCATTGCGCGGTCGCTCGGAATCGGATCTCTCGAACGACACATCTTCCTGTGCGCCGAGCAATCGCTGCCGCGCTGCTGCTCGGCCGAGGAAGGTCGGGCGGTGTGGAGGTACCTCAAGGCGCGCCTGAAGGAACTCGACCTGGCATCAGCTCCAGCACCGTGGCGCGGCACCGATCTCGAGTCTCCACCACCGGATGACAGCGTCCGCGGGGGAATTGCGCTGCGCTCGAAGGTCGACTGCTTCCGTGTTTGTGAACGCGGTCCGATCGCGGTGGTCTACCCGGAGGGTGTGTGGTACCACTCGGTGACGGTCGACGTCATGGAGAGGATCATCACCGAGCACCTGATCGGGGGTGTGCCCGTCGAAGACTATGTGTTCGCGGTGGATCCGTTGGGGGGAAGTGGGAGAAGGAGTTGAGCGTCCTGGGTGGATGCTGAGCGGAGCGTCGACGGAGTGGATGCGAGATTCGAGACCCGAGATTCGAGATTCGAGATTCGAGACTGTCGGCGGGCCGTGTCTTGCGGTGCGGACTCCGACGCGGCCCGGCTGTGGATGCGGGTCAATTCCTGCCTGTGCCGGGGGCGGTTCGGGTCTCGAGTCTTCTGTCTCGTGTCTCGTGTCTCGGGTCTTCTGTCTCGGGTCTTGTCGGCTATTCGCTTACGACCATTCCGCGGGATCGGGCGTGTTCGAGCCAGGGCGGGCCGTGGATCGGGGGCCGGAGGAGTCGGCGTCTTTGGGGTGGCGTGTTGGGGTCGATGGTGAATCCTTGGCCGTGGATGACGACATGGTGGTGGAACCAGCAGACGGTGGTGAGGTTCTCCGGATCGGTACGGCCGCCGT
>CBFDAN010000200.1:0-4171 GCA_965602815.1 uncultured bacterium | reverse complement strand
TGAAAGTCAAACGCCGCGCCGTCCTCGACCGCTACGGCGAAGACATCGAGAAGCTCTACGAGAAGTAGAAGAGAGCTGCCAGACACGAGACACGAGACAATCTGAAGTCTCGTGTCTCGCTGCTAGTCACCTAGCACGGCGGGTGAGTTGTCAGAGCCCGGCCGACTGGGTCAGTTCTGTGTCAACGGGGGCACCGGCTCCATGCCGTGTTCTCGCATTCCCGCCTCAATGGCTGCGATCGCGGTCTGGAGCACCTCGACTCGGGCGAGCCGCTTCGATTCGCCGGGGATCACAAACCAGGGGGCTTGATCCCACGACGTTCTCGCAAGCATTTCCTCGACAGCAGCCTCGTACTGGGCTCGTTTGTCGCGATTTCGCCAGTCCTCATCGGTCAGCTTCCACTGCTTGAGCGGGTTTCGCTCTCGCGCCTTGAACCTCTTGAGCTGCTCCTCCGAAGACACGTGCATCCAGAACTTCGCGAACACCATGCCTTCAGCGACCAGCGTCCGTTCGAAGTCGATGATCTCCGTGTAGGCCCGACGCCACTGCTCAACATCGGCAAATCCCTCGACTCGTTCAACCAGAACCCGGCCGTACCAGGATCGATCGAGCACCGCGACGTCACCCCATCCCGGCAGGTGAGGCCAGAACCGTTGCAGCCAGTGGTGCCGCAGTTCCTCTTTCGACGGTGCCGCAATTGTGATGACTCGCACATGGCGAGGGTCCATCGGAGCAACGAGCCGTTTGATGGAGCCGCCCTTCCCCGAGGCGTCCCATCCCTCGAATACGAAACACACCGGCGGACCGAGCTCACCGGTTCCAAGCTTTCCCCCGAGTTGGAGGCGGAGTTGCAGCATTCGGGTTTGCGCCGCTTCGAGGCGCCGATCAGCCTCCGCTCGCGGAAGACGACGGTCCAGATCGGCGTCGCGGAGCGAGGGGATGATCGGCCGATCATTCATCCGAGCGATCGTAGCGCCGGACCACCTCTCACGTCACTGGGGATTGCCATATGGACGTGAAGCAGTCACGAGGCGGATGGTTCCGCCGGTGACCATCCCAAGAAGGCCGGCCGAACCCAAGAGCTTGAGCCAGATGGCACCGTCGGACCGCCATACAAGCGAGAGGAACGCCAGGCCGATCACGCACAGGAATGTGACGCCGAGGACGAGGGCGATCGTCGTCGTTCGAGAACGTGGCGCATCCACACGTCGATTCTACGCGGACGATTCCGGGGGGCTAGGGCAGCCAGGGATCGACCACAATCGGAACTCCGAGGCTCACCGCCGCGTCTTCTATCGTGATCCATGAATCGTCGGCACATGCCTCACACGATGTCCAGAGCTCGTGGGTAGTCCGCCCCAACGCACGTCCGTGGACAAAACCGCGTACACCTCGTTTCGTGCACCGCATGCAGTAGTTGCGCACCGAGACGCCGAGGAGGTCGGTCGACGCCACGCGGCGACACCGGGCTTCCTTCACGCTAGGTGGCCGCCATGAGACGGCGCATAACACGGCGATCGGCATGATCGAGGCATAGATGCCACAGGACAGATCTCGATCGAGCTTCGCTCGCGAATCCCAGACGCGCAGCCCGCACTGGCATTCCTGGAGATGACCCGACTCGAACGGGTCGCCGCCCATGTGACAGAAGGCGGCACCGGTGACCGACCACAGGTCCGACCGCTCGTCGGAATACAGCGCTGCGACATGCACCTGACCGTCGCTCGCAAGTCGAGCCCGCTTCCAACCGCGAGGTGCCCCCGTGGGTATGGCATCCGGATGTCCGTCCGGCCACGGCGGCGGCAGTCCACCGCGGCGAGGCCCGGAAGGCGCAGTCACGCGCGTCCGTTCACGTCGGCAACACTCACGTTGCCCGCGTTTTCGGCCTGGCCTCTTTGCATGAATCCACCGTATGCCCTCGGACCGCCACTCCGCCAGGGACGAACGGCCCGACACTATTGTCCGCGCAACGCACGGCTCCACCCACCCTCAGGGTGCGGGCGGCTCTTCAGCGGAGGCGGACGGGAATCGAACCCGCCAGGGCACTTTCGCACCCTCATCGGTTTTGAAGACCGAGGGACCCACCAGGCATCCGGACGCCTCCACGCAGGACGCTACCCGACCCGGCGTGGTGTGAGATCACTCAGTCATCAAGACGCTTCTCGAGAATGACGGTGGACCAGTACCTCCCGAGCTTGAAGCCGACGTCGTCGAGCGTCCCCACAGGGCGATAGCCGAGGGCCGAGTGCAGACCGATCGAGGCCTCGTTCGGAACGGTGATGATGGCGTAGGCACGGTGGATTCCCTCGCTCCGCACCGCGTCGAGCAACAGAGACAACAGCCGACGGCCGATCCCGAGAGCCACATAGTCCGGATCGAGAACGACCGTCGTCTCGACCGATGACTGATAGGCGGCTTTCTCCCGATACCGAGTGCTATAGGCGGTCCCGATCACACGGCCGTCAACCTCCGCCACAAGGACCCGATACGGACCGGTTTCCGCGTAGTGCTCCCACCAGTCGGCCCGCCGCTCGAGATCCCAGGGTTCGAGATCGAACGAGATGGGCGAATCGACGATGTACACGTTGTAGATCTCGTTGATACGGACCAGATCACTCTTGCGCGCCGGGCGAATCACCACATTCACAACGGAAGCGTACCCAGGGTTGTAGACGTCCCATTTGACGTCGTGGGCCCGCGGAACAAAATGTGCTTGCGCCGCGGCGCGAACCGCGGGCTGGAGACGCCGAATAGGACGTGGCAAACCCTGGTTACGCGGTTCTAGCCGGTGATGTAGCGTTCGAGATCTGCGATCAGGTCTCGCTGCTGCGCGATCATCGCCTTCACGACGTCCCCGATCGAGACGATGCCGACCAGGCGGCCTTCGTCGTCGACCACCGGCAGGTGCCGGACCCGCTCGTCGGTCATGAGCTGCATACATCCGGCAACCGTTGCGCTCGGGGCCACTGTGTGGACGACGGTGGTCATGATCTGCCCGACCGGCGTATTTTTTGAACCGAGCGCCTGCAGTTTCACCTTGCGTGCATAGTCTCGCTCCGTCAGGATGCCGCTCAGTTCATCTCCGTCGAGGACGAGGACCGCGCCGATATTGTGCGCTGCCATTGTCTCAAGGGCGCTGAAGACGGTGTCGGAGGACGCCACCGACCAGACCCCGGCGCCCTTCTCTTCGAGAATGCCCGCCACTTTCCGTTGCATGTCAACCCCTTCCCTATGAAACGAACATACTCGCCAACGGCGGATTGCGCCCGGAAGAATCGCCAGACACCGAGGACCCGGCACGACCTACACTCGACCAACGTGTCAAGACGTGCTCGCTTCGTATGGTTCTGGCTCGCGGCGATCATGATCGTCGTGTTGTCTCCTGCCGTGTCCCTTGCGGCCGGCGAGTCGATCGGCGGAAAACTCATCCAGACCACAGGTGAGGAACGGGTTCCCATCGCCGGTGGCATCGTCATCGTGAGCCAGGACGGCGCCGAGATCGGCAGCGACGAGTCGGACGCCGACGGAATCTGGGAGATCCCCGTGCCCGGTGCCGGCGTCTATGACGCACGCCTCGACACCTCCACCCTGCCGGAGGGTGTCGGCCTCACCGATCCCGAAAAGGAAGTGCTCACCGATATCAACGTCAGGGACGGCCAGGCGAAGAAGGTGATCTTCCCGCTCGGCGAGGGCACTGTCTCGTCGGTGTCTGCGTACGAGCGCGTTGGCGCACTCTTTGTCTCCGGCCTCAAGCTCGGCGCGATCATCGCCCTGTGCGCCGTTGGGCTCTCCCTCGTCTACGGCGTCACCGGGCTCGTGAACTTCGCCCATGCCGAGATGGTGACCCTCGGTGCGGTCGCCGCGTACTTCTTCCACGGTTCAGCTGTCGGGCCGCAATGGCCCCTGATCGTCGCCTCGGTCCCCGCCATACTCGTCGGCGCCGGTTTCGGCTGGGCGCAGGAAGTAGGGCTCTGGCGACCGCTCCGGGTCCGCAATACCGGTCTCATCGCGATGATGGTGGTCTCGATCGGCCTCTCGTTTGCCATGCGCCACCTGATCCTCATCTTCTTCGGTGGCGAGCCGCGGGCCTACCCCGACTTCGCCGGACAGCCCCCAATCGAGATCCTCGGAATCTCGGTCGTCCCGAAGAACCTCGTCACCATCGGCGTCG
>CBFDAN010000199.1:0-4202 GCA_965602815.1 uncultured bacterium | reverse complement strand
TCGGCCACGTACACGAACATCTCGATCTTCACGTCGTATCAGCGAGACGAGGGGATCCTGAAGCGGGTCAGGGGAACCCCGCTCCCGTCCTGGATCTTCTTCGGAGGCAAGATCCTCGCCTCGATCTTGATCGCCCTCATCGGCACGCTCATCATGCTCAGCGTCGGGGTCCTATTCTTCGGTCTTCAGGTGTACCCGGAGACCGTCCCGATCCTGATTGTCGTATTCTTCGTCGGGGTTGCCACGTTCGCCGCACTCGGGCTGTTGCTAGCTGCGGTGGCGCCGTCGGGGCAGGCGGCGACAGCGATAGCGAACGCCACCCTCCTGCCACTGGCGTTCGTGTCCGGCGTCTTCATCGTTCCGAGTGAGGACATGCCCGGTTGGCTCACGGCGGTCTCGGATTTCTTCCCACTCAGCCACTTCGTTGAGCCATTCGTCGCGGCATTCACCCCTGCGGCAACGCGCGCCGACTTCCAGTGGCAGGACCTCGCCTACCTCGCGTTGTGGGGAGCTATCGCCCTGGTCCTTGCGATCCGCTGGTTCAAGTGGGAGCCGCCCACGAGCGGGGGTGGGCGGCGGAGCCGGAAGAAGACGGAGTCCGCCGCCGGGTGACGGCTCAGGTCTCGGACGCAACGCCAAGCAGGCGCTCCCGTTTCAGCTTCCCTGCACCTCGGACCGACAGAATGATTGCCGCGACCCAAGCGATCCCACCGATGAGGAACGCCGACATGCCCGGAGATGCGATGACCCGAGTCGCAACGGCATACGACAGGATGATCACCGGAAGTGTCACGAGGCTCGAGGCCTGCTGAGCAGCCGCGGCCGAGCGCATGCGTGCCGACATCCGGAGGACGATTGAGATCGCAACGGCGATGAACGGCGGGATCACCCAGAGGATCAAGAAGAACCAACCAGCGGTTGGAAAGAACCATCCGCCCATCTCGGGTCCCACGATCAGATTGACAACGAGCGCGTACAGCGAGAACCCAACGATCGTCGCGAGGTAGCCGGGCACCAGGCTCGCAATGAGCTTCCCGAAGTAGATTTCTCGAACGGTGATCGGACTGTGAGCGAGAAACTCGCCGGTTCCGCGTTCGCGTTCGCCGACGATTGCGTTCGATGCCACGGCGACCGAGATGGTGAGCGGCACGACGATCGCGATCGGCGCCAACATGTACACGGCGATGACGTAGGCCGCCTTTGCTGTCGCACTCTCAACCGGAACGGCCGCCGTGATGCTTTCGGGGAGGTTCCCGACGATGCCGGTCAGTTGGCTGGCAAACGACGTCCTAGCGAGGTTCTCTACTGTCCCGAGCGCAAACAGCGGAATGACTACGAAGAAGAGTGTCGCGAGAATCGTGAGCGGGATCCAGTAGTCCTTGCTCTTGAACAGTCGGCGGAGATCCAACCGCGCAACCGCCCGGACGTTCTTCCAGGTCACGGCGCCTCCTCGCGGTGCGTTCGCTGCATCTCGAAGTACAGCTCCTCGAGAGTTGTCCCGATCGGCTCCACGCGCGTGAGTCGAGCACCCTCTTGAACGAGCCGGGTGACGAGGTCGGGAAGCCGGTCGAGATCATCGAGGGTCACCTCTACGGCACCGTTCCACGATACGGAGACGACGCCTTCCTCGTGGTCGAGCGCTTCGAGCGCACTTCGGTTTTCGGCATCGAAGATGACAATGGGATCGCCGAGGTATTCACCGGCGAGCTCGTTCGGCGCCCCCGTGGCCTGGGCGTGGCCGTTGTTCAGTAGGACGACCCGATCTGCGATTCCTTCGGCCTCATGGAGGAGGTGGGTGCACAGGACAATCGTATGACCGCGGCCGGCGAGTTCGCGAATCAGCTCGAGGACGTTTCGTGATGATTCGGGATCGAGCCCTGCGGTCGGTTCGTCCAGCAGGAGTACCTCTGGATCGTGGATCACGGCTCGCGCGAGTGCAAGCCTGGTACGCATCCCGGTGGAGTAGCCACCAACTTCCTGAAGCAGGGCGTCTTCGATCGAGAACCGTTCTGCAGCGTCGAGAGCAGCGATCTCGTCGGAATTGAAGATCTGCGCCGCGAAACGGAGGTTCTCCCATCCAGTGAGCTGGTCGTAGAACGCCGGCTTGGGAGGGACGACGCCGACGCGCCGTCTGATTTCGTCGCCGTTGATCTTGGGGTGGAGGCCCAGGACCTCAATGTCGCCGCGGTCGGCAACCAGAGCGCCGGTCGCCAGGCGCACCGTTGTGGTCTTGCCGGCTCCGTTGGGTCCGAGCAGCACCGTCACCGCCCCCGCCGGAGCAGTGAAGGTGAGGGACTCGACAGCGCGAACTGAACCGAAGGTCTTGGAGACCGAGCCAAAGCGAATCGCTGGATCCATCGGAGAAGTCATCGGCCCGGACGCTACCGAACCTGAACCATTACCGAACCGGGACGAACCCGGGACATACGCGTAGGATCGCCGTATGTGCGGACGATTCGTTCAAATCCAGGAAGCCGAGAACTACGGGGCGTACTTCTCCGTGGACGTCGTCCAGACCGAAGAGGTCCTCAGGTCGTGGAACGTCGCCCCGACGAAGCAGGTCTATGCCGTCGCCGAGCACGACGGTGAGCGAATGCTTGGAACCTTCGGGTGGGGACTCGTGCCGGTCTGGGCGAAGGACCGCAAGATCGGCGCCCGTCTCATCAATGCCCGGGTCGAGACGGCAGGCGTTAAGCCGGCGTTCCGTGACTCGTTCGCGGCGCGCCGATGCATCGTCCCCGCCGACGGCTTCTACGAGTGGGAGCCGAAGGATCGCGGCAAGCTCCCGCACTACTTCTATGCGACGGATCGAAGCCCGCTTGCCCTCGCCGGGTTGTGGGCCTCGTGGAAGGATCCGGAGAGCGGAGATCGGGTCCGCACGTGCACGATCGTGACCGGGAAGCCATCAGATGTGGTCTCACCGATCCACGATCGGATGCCGGTGATTCTTCCGAAGACAGCTTGGGACGTCTGGCTAGACCCCGACAACCGCGACAAGAAGGCGATCAGCGGTCTTGTGGCCACGTTGCCGACACCGGACCTCTCGGAATATGCCGTGTCGACTCTCGTCAACCGTGTTGCCAACGACATCCCGGACCTGATCACCCCCCTCGAATCGGGCGCTGTCTAGCAGCGGCCGGATCCGGTCGCATCGACGAATCAGTGAAGCGGCGCCCTCTATCACTGAATCAACGAGCGTTCACGAGATTTCTCCGATGGCGCCTCGCTCGGTCGGGTAGTTTTGGCCTCCGGGCCGAGGAAGGGACGTTTGCGGCATGACGAGGCTGGCCTTCTCTGACAAGGGCGAGGGTGATCCGCTCGTTCTGGTACACGCCGAGATTGCCGACGCCAGAATGTGGGAGCCCCAGGTGGCCCGGTTCGCCGGCGAATGGCGCGTGATCCGGCCCGACCTGCGGGGCTTCGGTGGAACGGTGCACAGCGATGGTGGGTACCGCCACGCCACTGACCTCGCCGAGTTGTTCGATGCCTTGAGCTTGCCTCCCGCCGTGGTGGTCGGGGCATCGATGGGGGGAGGAGTTGCGATCGACTTCGCCCTCGAACAACCGGATCTGGTCCGCGGATTGGTGCTGGTTGGCCCGACCTACGACGGCTTTCACTTCCTCGAGGGGCAGCTGTTCGACCAATGGCGGGTGCTGACCGACATCTACGAGGCCGGTCGGCTCGATGAGGCCGCAGCGCTCGAGACCGACATCTGGTTGGGGCCGGACGCTTCATCCAAGGTGAAACGTGCCGTTGTGGAGATGGTGCGCCTCTCGTACGACCACGGCGAGATCGAAGAGACGGAGGTCGACCCGCCTGCCTCCGAACGGCTCGGCGAGCTGGAGATCCCAACACTGATCGTGCTGGGCGACGAGGACCGCCGCGACATAGCGCGAGCGGCGGATGAGCTGGTGAACTCGCTTCGGCAGGCCCGATTGGTCATGATGCCCGGAGCGGAGCATCTCCCGAGCCTTGAGCAGCCCGAAGTCTTCAACGACATGCTCGCTGATTTCCTCGCTGATCTCGATTGAGAGACCAGCGGACGTTGAGAATGTCTCTCAGCGTGTGAGCCAGTTCCCGAGCCAGCGGGTGACGCGGGGCATGAGCACGTAGGTGAGGGCGAGGATGCCGAGGACGTTCCCGATGAACACACCCAGCACGACGTTCATGCCGGGAGCAACTTCGACGCGGACAAGGGTGAT
>CBFDAN010000198.1:0-4228 GCA_965602815.1 uncultured bacterium | reverse complement strand
GAAGGTGGATACCAACGTGGTTGACTGGAGCCCATGACGAGGACCGAACCCGAGATCCGGAACACAGTCGACCTCTGTGCCGACGACGGGGTGTCGCTGAATCCGTCGGCCAAAGGATGGTCGAGACGGCTTCTTCACCGGGCCAACCTTGCCGGCAAATGGGGCCGAACCAAACGCTGGGACTACTGGGCAATCCAGACCGAAGAGATCATTGTTGCGATCACGGTGGCCGACATCGACTACCTCGGACTGGTGACACTCGAGTGGATCGAGCCGGAGTCACATCGCACCGGTGGCCGTTCCGTCACGATCCCGCTCGGTCGAGGAGTCAGCCTTCCCGACAAGCCGGCCACCGGACGGCTCGACTTCGACGGCCGCAATCTCGGGATGTCAATCGTGTACGAGGACGGGTCAACCGAATTGCTCGCCCACTGGAAGGAGAAACACGGGAGGTCCGGAAGCCTCTCGGTCACCGTCGCCGAACCGGAGGGCCACGAATCGCTCAATGTCGTGATCCCATGGTCGTCGACACAGTTCCAGTTCACTTCGAAACACCAAGCGCGACCCGCCATCGGGTCGTTCACCGCCGAAGGACACACCATCGAAATCGGGGGTTCGGCAGGAGAGGCGTGGGGAATCCTCGACGTCGGCCGGGGCCGGTGGCCGTACCGAACGACATGGAATTGGGGAGGAGGCTCGGGCTACGCATCAAGTGGCGAACTGATCGGCCTCCAAGTCGGTGGAAAGTGGACCGACGCCACCGGTTTCACCGAGAACGGTGTGATCATCGACGGGCGACTCATCAAGATCGGCGAGGATCTCGAATGGATCTACGACTGGGACAACGCCCTGGACCCCTGGCAGGTTCGGAATGCCGACGGGACCCTCGACGTGACGCTCGCTCCGGTCCACGATCGACATGCCAATCTCAATCTGGGCGTCCTCAAGAACGAAGTACACCAGGTGTTCGGCCGCTGGTCGGGTCGTGTTCCTGACGGCACCAGAGGTTCGCTCTCGATCATCGACATGCTCGGGTTTGCGGAGGAGGCTCGATCGCGCTGGTGATCGCCGAATCTCTCCAGCCGCGGACGTGACCATCGGATAGTCTTCTTGTTCGACGACCGGGGAGGAACACATGGAGATCTCGTGCTCGGAAGAAATCAACGCGCCCGCTGAAGAGGTGTGGTCGATCATGACCAACCTCGAAGGATTCCCAGACGCGATCGGCGCAATCGAAAGCGTCGAGCGCCTCGACGCCGGCACCGGATTCGACGTTGGGACAACATGGCGTGAGACGCGCATCATGTTCGGACGCACCGCTACAGAGGACATGTGGGTTACCGAGGTTGATCCCGGCCACTCCTATGTGGTCGAGGCGAACTCCCACGGTGCCGAGTATCGAACAACCCAGAGCGTCCAGCCGAACGGAGACGGCGGCAGCGTTCTGTCGATGTCGTTCTCGGCCAATCCGACTGGAACCATGGCAAAAGTGATGTCGGCGACGGTCGGACGGTTCTTCGTGAACGCGACCCGCAAAGCCTTCGAGCAGGATCTGGCCGACATCGCGACCGCAGCGGAAAGCTCCCCCTAAGAGAATACGACCGTTCGGTGCCCGATGAGGAAGACGCGTTCCTCGACGTGAGCGCGTACGGCCCTCGACAGCACCAAACGTTCAATATCTCGGCCGGCCGTGACCATGGATGCCGGGGTGTCGGCATGGTTCACCGCCGTGACGTCCTGGGTGATGATCGGTCCTTCGTCGAGGTCGGCCGTGACGTAGTGCGCCGTCGCGCCGATGAGCTTCACACCTCGGTCCCACGCCTGGTGGTAGGGCCGACCGCCCTTGAAGCCGGGGAGGAACGAATGGTGAATGTTGATGATCCGTCCGACAAGCCGTTCGCAGACGTCGGGACTCAGGATCTGCATGTACCGGGCGAGAACCACGAGGTCGATATCCATCTCGTCGATGAGAGACAGCAGCTGGGCATCGGCCGCTTCACGCGTCTCAGGTGATACGGGAATATGGCGGAACTCGATTCCCTCGCGTTCGACCGTTGAGCGAAGATCGTCGTGGTTGGAGACCACGATCGGAATATCGGCTGCAAGTTCTCCCGAATGGTGGCGGATGAGCAGGTCGAGGAGACAATGGTCGAATTTCGAGACCAGTATCATCACTCGTGGGCGATTGTCGAGTCTCCGGACCCGCAGCTCACCGTCGAACTCCTGAACGCGGGATTCGAGGTGGGCGGCAATCTCGCGAGGATCCTCGAGATCGTCCTCGAACACAGTTCTCATCACAAAGGTATTCGTCGCGTGGTCCGTGAATTGTTTGTTCGCGATGATGTTCGCGTCCAGCTCGAGCAAACCGGTAGCGAAGCTCGCAACGATGCCGCGGGCATCGGCGCATTTGAGGGTGAGGATGAACTCGTTCATGAAGGGATGAGGCTACCGCATGCTGGAGGGACACTCCTTGCGATTGTGAACAAACAGGGAACAGCCCTTCGATCCGGAACAGATCGCCGTAGGGTCACCGTTGTGAGTCCCTGAACTCACCGAAGGGGCATACAACGTGGAGACTCTGAAACGCTTTCGCTGGCCGATCATCGGGGTCGGAATCGCTGTCGCCGTCGTGGCGTTCCTTGCGTTCCGTCCCGACAAACTGTTCGTCGATGATGCGGTCGACGAGTCTCTGGCGGACGCGTTCACAACGACAACCGCACAAACCGCCCCGCCGCAGACGACCACGTCAACCATCGCGGCGTCCGAGACGACGCAGGTAGCGGAAGAGAGCACCACATCGACGACGGTCGCTCCAACGACCACAACCACAACGCCATCTGCTCCGGTGCAAGTCACCACCGGTGCCTTCTACGGTATCGACCACTCGGCCGAAGGCACCGCCGCGGTGTACGAACAGGATGGCACCTACGTCTTGCGTTTCGAGGACGACACGGACATCCAGAACGGCCCAGATCTCTATGTCTGGGTCTTGCCCTCTGCCGGCTACGACGGTGGCACGCCATCGGACTACCTCGACCTCGGCAAGATCAAGGGCAACGTCGGTGGGCAGAACTACGCGCTGCCGGCAGATTTCGACCCGAACGAGCATCGGTTCGTACTGGTCTGGTGTGATCGGTTCAGCGTTCCGTTCGCTGCGGCCCCGTTGGCGTAGGACCGGTATCCCGAGTCCGCGAAAGCTGGTCTGCACATCAGCCAGAGCCATGGAATACTCGGTGGCGATACTGGGCCAACGCGGGGTGGACGATATGGCGAGCACGTACGAAGGTCCGACGAAGGCGCTCGACGAGCATGAGGCTGTGGTCGCCGGCAATCCCGAGGTTGAGCGCAAAGGGGCGACCATGCCCTACACCTCGCTCAACGGCCACATGTTCAGCTTTCTCGACAAGACCGGAGCCATGGCGCTACGGCTCCCTAAGGACCGGCGTGATGAGTTCATCGCGACATATGAGACCGGGCTGGCCGAGCAACACGGACGCGTCATGAAGGAGTTCGTCGTCGTGCCTGACCCATTTCTCCAAGACACCACCAGCCTCCAGGGGTAGTTCAACCTGAGCCATGGGTGGATCGGGACGCTCAGGCCGAAGCCCACGAAACGTCGCAACTGAACCGACGCGCGAGCTGCAGCGTCCACGGTTCAAGCGGCGCCCGGAGCTACGCTGTTTGGCCATGGCCACGCACGATCGATGGGCGGACAACGACATTCTCGAGACGTTCAGCCGGCGTGAGTATCCGTTCCGGGAGATCCGACCGGGGATGACGCTGACCCACACGGGGTCGCGCACCATCGGCCTCGTTGTCGAATTCACCCAGGGCGGGTACGTCGTCCTGAAAGACCAATGGGGCGAACAGCGCTCGTTCCAAGCCCTGGACGGAGCCTTCATGCACAACGGCGTGCGCGTGGCCATGCGAGAACCGGCTCCCGCTCGACGAGTTGCCCCACAATTCACGGCTTCGGGTTCAGTCGATACCGGCGAATCGCGTGCACACGTCGCCAGGGCAAGCCGGATCTGGGTCGAAGGTGTTCATGACGCCGAGCTGATCGAGAAGATCTGGGGTGACGACCTCAGGCATGCTGCCGTTGTCGTCGAACCCCTGCACGGCGCCGACGGCCTGGAGGCTGCAGTCAGCGGATTCCGGCCGGGGCCTACTCGCCGGCTCGGCGTGCTTCTCGATCATCTTGTCGGCGGTTCAAAGGAAGAGCGGAGCG
>CBFDAN010000197.1:0-4269 GCA_965602815.1 uncultured bacterium | reverse complement strand
AACCCGGGACCCCTTCCTTACCATGGAAGTGCTCTACCACTGAGCTAAGGAGGCACATATTCACTTGTCTCAACCTCGCCAACCCGGAAGCAACGTCCCGGCAAGCCGGGACCCCTTCCTCACCGTGACCATCACACGGCTCTTCACCTAACGGCTCATCGCACGCTCTACCACTGAGCTAAGGAGGCGCTCGGCGAAGAATACCTTCGCTGGTGCTGGGAGAAGGATTTGAACCTCCGTAGGCATCAGCCGGCAGATTTACAGTCTGCTCCCTTTGGCCGCTCGGGCATCCCAGCCGGTGAACGGCGCGCCGCGGCGCACTCGTCAACGGCGACGTAGGTTACTGCGCCTCCGCAGCATGTGTACCTGAGCCAGGTCGACGATCTTGTGTATCTCTACACCCTCATGTACACTGATGTGTATGACGCGTACGAATATCGATCTCGACGACAAGCTTGTCCGGGAGGTGATGGATCGCTACGGGTTCACCACAAAGAAGGAAGCCGTCGATTCGGCACTCCGCCGACTTGCACCGAAGTCGATGTCACGCGAGGAAGCGCTGGCCATGCGCGGCTTCGGCTGGTAGGGCGACCTCGACAGCATGCGGAGCGGAGTCGGGGTTGACGACACGTGATCCTGATCGACTCCTCGGCATGGATCGAATACCTCCGAGACACCGGATCCCCGGTCTGCGTCCTTGTCGGTGACATGGTGGCAATCGATGGGCCGATGGCGACCTGCGACACCGTCATGATGGAGATCCTCTCGGGGGCTCGAAGTGAGCGTCAGGCGAACGACCTGATGCGACTGCTCGACCGGTGCCGCTTCTACCCGGTACGACCGCTCTTCGACTCCACTGGAGCCGCAGCGATCTACCGCGCATGTCGGCGGGCCGGATTCACGCCCCGGAGACTGAATGATTGTCTCATCGCGGCAGTTGCACTCGAACAGGACGTTCCGGTCCTTCACCAGGACAGGGATTTCGAGCACATCGCGGAGGTCACGGGACTCCGTATCGCCGGCTGATCAACGAATCCCGGTCGCCATCTCTTCGAGGCGCTCGATCCTTTCGGGGATCGGCGGGTGGGTGGAGAACATGCGGCTGAACTTGAATTGCCGGCGCTGCTTGGCGGACATCGCCCGGTAGGGATCGGCGATGAAGAGCGTTGAGGCAGCGGCTCCGACATCCATCGGGATGCGCGCCGTCCCGGCATCGAGCTTCTGCAGAGCGGCAGCCAAGACGAGGGGCGATCCCGTGACGGTGGCGCCCGTGCGGTCGGCCTCGAACTCGCGGGCCCGGCTGATCGCCATGCGGATCACAACCGCGACGAGCGGAGCAATGATGATCGCGGCAAGCCCGGCGATCGCCCCGATCGCTCCGTTGTCGTTGCGGCGCCCCATGCCGCCCCAGAACGCCATCCGGGCGAAGAACGACATCGCGGCTCCGATGGTTGCGGCAATCGATCCAATGAGGATGTCCCTGTTCTTCACGTGAGAGAGTTCGTGGGCGAGAATCGTCTCGAGTTCCTGATACGACATCATCTCGACGATGCCGCGAGTCACCGCGATGGCTGCGTGGCGCGGGTTGCGCCCAGTGGCGAAGGCGTTCGGCTGCGGAGCATCCATGAAGTAGACCCTCGGCTCAGGGATGTTCATCCGCTGGGCGAGAGAACGGACCATCGAATAGACCTCGGGCATCTCGTGCTCCGCGACCGGCTTCGCCTTCGCAGCGGCGATCGCCATCTTGTCCGAGAACCAGTACATCCCGAAGTTGATCACCACCGCGAAGCCAAGCGCGATGAGAGCCCCCTGCTGCCCCCCGAACAGCCACCCGACGGCTACGAACACACCGCCGAGGAAGGCAAGCAACGCAACCGTCTTGAGATTGTTCGTCATACATTTGAGGGTACTTCAGGCCCCGGATAAATGGCCGGTAGCTTCGTAAGTGCGGGCCACCATCACCCGGAAGTCGCCGAGGCCTCTTGGGTGGAGGAGGGTTTCGGCGTCGGTGGCTTCGGAACGGACAATGAGACGCTGCATGGCTTCACCCGAACGAGCGAGGTCGCGCTCTTGATGTCTGAGATCGGAGATCACCTCTCGCAGCCCGACGTAGTCGAGGAAGTCGTCCTGGCGATGAAGCTCGACTCGTGCGCCGACGGCTTCTGCGACGGCAACGACCGCCGTGAGGTTCACGTCGACCGTGACATCGGTCGCACCCGGCTCGAGCAGCGGGTCCGGCCCGAGGTGGTGGCTGCGGTATGTCCGCAACGTGCCCTGTGTGCGACGGGGCTCCAACTCTTCGGCCGTGCCCCCGTAGTCGATGATGACGAGGGCGCCTCGACCGAGGCGAGCCAGCGCTGCTCTCAGCCAGTCGGCTACCTCCAACTGCACCTCGACCATGCCACCCTCGGGGACCTCCCCTGCGTAGGCATCACACCAGGCCACAATGTCCGGTCTCGCCTCGGCCGTCATGAAACCAAACCGGTCCTCCGTCGCCCCGACCCAGCGTTCGACCCAGCCTTCGCCGGATCTGATCGCAAGTGCGACGGGGAGGTTGTCGAGGAGTTCGTTGGCGATGATCACCCCGTCGAACCGTTCCGGAAGGGCATCGAGCGACTCATGAACGTGGTCGGAATCGAGGATGCCCGCAAGCGTCAAGCGAGCGGCGGGCGAGGCTTCGATCGCGTGGAACTCGTAGAGCAGCCCCCCTGCTTCGTCGCGTCGCTCCTTCGCGTCCCCCCGCCCTTCAGCCGGGGGGACAGATTGCAGGTCGTCCATCAACGACTTGAGCAACGAACCTGAGCCGGCTCCCGCTTCGACCACTAGGAACGGGTCGGCTCCTGTGCGCGTGTGCTCGGCGGTCACAAACCTCGCGAGCATCCTGCCGAACCACGGGCTCACCTCGGGGCTGGTGAGGAAGTCGCCGTCTTTGGTCGATCGGAGCGGGCCGGTTGCGAAGAAGCCGCCCTCCGGGTCGTAGAGGCAGGCGGCCATGAACTCTTCGAACGGCATGGGGCCGTCAGAGCGGATGCGGGCACGGAGCTTGTCGGCGAGCACGCCGCGAGCCTAGAAGCCGGTGGCGAGGACTTCGGCGGTGAACTTCGACAGGTCTGCGATCACGCCCGGGAAGACACCGAGCACGAGGACGAGGACCGTGGTGATGCCGAGAGCGAAACCGAGTGTCGGTGCGAGGCTCATCCCACCGACGAGATCCGGGTCGATCGAGTCGGGTACCGGATCGAAGAGCACCGTCTTGACGACCTTCGTGTAGTAGACGAGGGCGACGACGGCGTTGAGCGCCGCGATCACGGCAATCGAGTAGCCCCACGCCGATCCGACGCTGATCGTGGCGCTGAACATCGCCAGCTTCGCAAACCAGCCCGCGAGAGGCGGGATACCGGCGAGCGACATGAAGAACATCGACAGGAGGATGGCGAGGCCGGGTGCCCAGCGGTACATGCCGGACCAGTCCTCGAGCTCGTACGACTTGAGCCGCGCTCCCCCGGCAACGATCACGCCGAACGCGCCGAGGTTCATCACCGCGTAGATGAGGAGGTAGGCGACGGTCGCGGCGAACGCTTCCCGGAGGTCGGCACCGGCCGCCGCCGCACCGAACGGGGCCAACATGAAGCCGGCCTGAGCGATCGAGGAGTAGCCGAGCAGACGGACGATGTTCGTCTGCTTGATGGCCACCAGGTTCCCGATCGTCATCGAGAGGGCGGTGAGAATCCAGAGCAGCGGACCCCAGATCTCCGACTGGTCCGGGAACGCGAGGTAGGCGACCGTCAGCATGCCGACGAAGCCCGCACCCTTCGAGCCGACCGACAGCCAGGCCGTGACCGGTGTCGGTGAACCTTCGTAGACATCCGGCGTCCAAACGTGGAACGGCACAGCCGAGATCTTGAATGCGAAACCGAGGAACACGAACAGCATCCCGAGCACGAACACTGGCTCGTCGGCAATCGACTGCGGAACAACGGCGAGCTCGGCGAACAGCTGTGTCCCGCTGATCCCGTACAGCAAGCTCACGCCCATCACCAGCAGAGCGAACGCGACGACGCCAATGATGAAGAACTTGAGCGCCGCTTCGTTCGATTTCTCGTCGGCCTTCCTCCAGCCTGCAAGCAAGAACCCTGGGCCGGAGACCAGCTCCAAGCCCACGATCATCGTGATGAAGTCTCTCGACGACGCCATCACGACGGCGCCGAGCGCGGCCGACAGCAGCAGGAAGTAGTACTCACCCTCGTAGTACCGATCCGACTCGACGTA
>CBFDAN010000196.1:0-4284 GCA_965602815.1 uncultured bacterium | reverse complement strand
CGCCAATCCTGGCGTGGTCGAAGGAGTTGACTCCCCGCCACTGGGTTGCGGATCAACCCTGGATGGCAAGTCTTCCCTTCCCGGATGGCGACCGCAGGTGGATACTGGTTGTGGCCGTGGAGGCATTCGCCGATCGAGGAGGTCGTGACACCGTGCCCGCCGAAGGGTCCGACCGAACGCTGACCGAGCAGCAGATCCGCTCCGAGATCGGCGAGATACTCGATCAACTCCAAAGCCTGCCTGCGGAGGCCTTCGCCGAACGCTCCAGACTTCGAGACCGACAGGCCGAGCTCGGGCGAACGCTCCGAATGATCGAAATCCCCGGATCAGAGGGCGTCACCCAACGCTGGGCAAAACAGGCCGGCAGCAAGGCCACCGAAGATCTGGGACACCCCGAAATCGTTTCGCCGATCGAGAGCGGTGGCGGTGGCGGCCAATGACGGCTCGGCTTCCTGCTCTGCGTGCCGACACGTCAACAGCGCCCTGGGGGCCGAGTGCGCGATGTCTATCACAGCGAATAGTCCTGGACACCAGCACACGTCAGCGCGACGATGCCTCAAGAGGCAGAACCCCTGCGGCGCAGAGCATCGGGTCCATAGACCCGCACCCTACGAGGTGACCAAAGAACCAAGCGCCCTCCAGGGGTTCTGCTGCTGCTCAGGGTGACCAACTAGCCGGGTGGCGCGATACCTTGACGGTGAACAACCGGAGGAGTACATCATGCGTCGAATCGCCATCCTCATCAGCATCATTGCTCTCGTCCTCACCGCATGCGGGGGCGGAACTGACACTGCGGAGGTTGCCTCAATCGGCGATACCGCCGACGCCACGGCGACCGATACCGCGGAAGCGCTCTCCGACGAGGAGGCGATGATCGAGTTCGCGGCATGTATGCGCGATCAGGACATGGATTTCCCCGACCCGAGCGTCGATGCGAACGGCAACCCACGGTTCGAATTCGAGGATCCGGAGTCAATCGATCAGGATGCCATGTTCGAGGCCGGCGAACAGTGCCGCGATCTCATCGAGGGTGTGGTGCTCAATCTCCTCGACTTCGACACCGCCGAGTTCGACGACACATTCCTCGAGTACGCCGGGTGTATGCGAGAACAAGGGATCGACGACATCCCGGACAGCATCGATCTCACGTCGATCATCCAGGATGGCGATCTGCCGTTTGATCCAGAAGACCCCGCCTTCATCGCAGCAGACGAGCAGTGTCGGGACATCTTCGCAGAGTTCGCCGAACGCTTCGGCGGCTGATCGCGCCAGCGATCAAGGATCACATTCGACGCTGGGTTGCGGAGCGCAAATCGGTTGCGTGACGGTGGCAGGGCGTTATGAGGCCTCTACGATGTGGACATGGACCGCATCGCTCGTGTCATCGTTTCCCACAGCAAGCCGATCCTGGCGGCGACCGCCCTTATCAGCCTCATCGCCGTCGCGATGCTGTTCCGGATGCAGTTCAACGCCGACATCAGCTCCTTCGCCTTGACCGGGAGCGAAGCGGGCGAAGCGTTTGTGGAGCTCCAGGAGAAGTACGACACGGGCGACCCGATCAACGTGGTCGTCACGCTGCCCGAAGGCAAGACGTTCCGATCGAAGGCGGGCCTCGTTGCCCTGGTCGAACTGCGGGATCAGATCCTCGCTGTTGACGGGGTCGAGAGTGTTGCGACCATCGTCCCCGACGAGAACCCCATCACCGGGGAACCGATCACCGCGGCCGCGATCGGGGCCGCCCCGGAACAGGCGATCGTATCGCTGATCGATACGAGTCCCGTTTCCGGGATCCTGCTCGACGAGAGCGGTCGAAACACGCTCGTGCTCGTGATCCCGGCCGATGACGCGACGGCCCTTGCGAGGACGCTCGGCGACATGGAGCCACCGAGCGGTGTTGAGATCACCCTCTCCGGGAACCCCGTCATATTCGCAACGGTGCTCGACATCATGTCGTGGTTCCTGCTGATCATCCCGCCCCTCGTGATCGCCCTCCTCATTGGTGTGTTCTACCTCACCATCGGCGACCTCCGGCTGAGCGCCCTTTCCCTCATACCTGCGGGGCTCGGTGCCCTCTGGACATTCGGCCTGATATTCGGCCTCGGACTCAAGGTCGACATCGTGACACTGCTCGTTCCAATCTTCGTCATCGTCATGGGGTCGGCCGACGGCCTCCACTTCGTGACGCACTTCCAGGAATCTGCGAGCCAGACGGATTCCGTCGGTCGCGTTCGCGCGGCTCTCTCTGAAGTCGGGATACCAATGATCCTCACCACGATCAGCACGTCCGCAGGTTTCCTGTCCCTGCTCGCGACGGGTGTCTCCCCGATCCGACAGCTGGGCATGTTCGCCGCAATCGGGATCGGTTTCGCCGGCATCATCTCGTTCTTCTCGCTCCCGGCCCTCATGAGCCGGATCACCGTTCGCGACGCGAGCAAGCGGGCCGTGCTCGGACCGCGAGTGACGTCTGGGATCAAGTCGTTTGTTCGAACACGAACCCCGGCGCTCGTTATCTGTGGAGCGATCGTCATGTACGCGGCAGTGTTCATCCCACAGCTCCAGGTCGACTCGGATCAGCTCTTCTTCTTCAAGGACGGGGATCCGGTGCGGGAGGCCTTCACGAAGACCGAGGAGGTGTTCGGTGGGGCGACGCCACTCGCCGGCGAATTCGTCCTCGATCCGTCACAAGGCCTCGATGGCCTCAATGAGATCACCGTCGTGTCCAGGGACTTCGAAGCGCTGGCCGGTATCCGCAGCGTGTTCTCGATCGCAGATGTGGCGACCCAACTCAGTCCTGAGGAGATCAGGGGTGTTGTCACCGGTGGAATCTCGTTCCCCCTCGGTGACATGGTGAGCAGCGATGGTCTGCGGTTCATGGTCTTCCCTTCAGACTTCACGACGGAGGATCTCGAGACGTGGGTTGCGTTCGCCGAGGACACACCCGAGATCCGGACTCTCACCGGAATGCCGATAGTGTGGGATGAGATCGCCCGTCTCGTGCTGAATGCGCAGATGACGTCGATCGCCGTGGCATTCATTCTTGTGGCAATCATGCTTGCGATCGCCTATCGGAATCTCAAAGAGACGATCGTGGCGCTCGTTCCAATCACACTCACGATTGCGACGGGTCTGGGATTCCTCGCGATGTCGGGCATCAATCTGAACCTCGTCACGGCTGTTCTCTCGAGCATCGTTATCGGCGTCGGGATCGACTACGCCATCCACTTCATTGCGGCCATCAACAACACTCGGCCGCAGGGTGACGGCTACGTATTGAGAGCGATCGACCGTGCGGGGCGACCGATCGTCGCGAACGCCCTCGGCATCGCCGTCGCAATGACGGCCCTGTGGTTCTCACCGCTGAAGGTTCACTCGCAGGTTTCCATGATCATGTGGGTCGCAATGATCACGAGCGCGCTCACCGCCCTCGTGGTGATCCCCATGTTCCTTCCAAGGAACGGAGTTCGAGAACTGTCGGCGGCCGCACAAGACGTGTCGGCCTGAGTTGCCACAGAGAGCCACCTTCATGCTGCGGTCGGTGATCGCGAGGCCGACCGAACTCGCAGGGTCTCCACGGCTGCCCAGAACATCATGGCGATGATCACCAGCGCCGGAGCCACGATTGAGATTCCCCACTGACCGACCAGGAGCCCGATCGTGCCGGAGAGCACCGCGATTCCAACATTCGCAGCAGCGATTTCGTAGCCGACGGCCCACGGAGTGAACGGTGCACCAAACCGTTGCGGTGTGAGCAGCATTTCGAGCGGAAACACCGATCCGTGGGCGAGGCCCGATGCTACGAGGCCAACAATGCCAAGCCACGGAGTTGGGGCGGCCCACAACAACAGGAGGCTGGCGACGGTGCCGAACCCGGAGATGCTGAGCACTCGATTGGGGTTGATACGATTCCCGACGACGCCGAGAGCGACGCGCGTCACGGTGATTCCTCCCCAATACGCCGCAACTGCCACACCGGCCACTCCGGTGCTGATCTCCCGGCCTTCGGTGAGCAGGCTGAAGGCCCATGCGCCCGTGCCGGCAGCCACTCCGGCGTAGAAGAAGAAGACCGCCAATGAGAGCACTAGGACCGTGCCGTTGTTCCCCAAAGACGGCCGGCGGCGGGTCTCACCGGGATTCGATTCGATCGCGCGCACCGTCGCCATGACCGTCGGCAACCGCAACTGCAAGCGCAGGTTCACCCTCCACAAGGAACTGGTCGACTGCCGACGCATCCTGCTGAGACGACCGTTCCCCGAGGAGTTGAATGGTTGCCGTATCCCAGCGTTG
>CBFDAN010000195.1:0-4302 GCA_965602815.1 uncultured bacterium | reverse complement strand
CCGCTTGCCGGTGATGAAGCGAGCGAGATCCAGCCAGTGGGACCCAATATCCGCAACCGATCGCAGCGGCCCTGCCTCTTCGGACACGAGGCGCCAGTTCCAGTCCGTCTCGAGCAGAAGCCAGTCTTGGAGGTAACTCCCGGTCACGAACCACGGATCGCCGATTTCGCCGGAGCGCACCATCGCGGCCATCTGATGGTTGAGTGGGTAGAACCGGATGTTGAAGCACACGGCGTTGACGACACCTGCTTCACGGGCGCGCTCGACCAGATCAGCAGCGTCGGCGGACGTCAGCGCAAGCGGTTTCTCGCAGACGACGTGTTTTCCTTCCGCAAGGCATACCCGAACCTGGTCGGCGTGGACGTTGTTCGGACTCGCGATGTGAATAACGTCGATGTCCGGGTCGGCGGCGAGGGCCCCCACACTCTCGTAGACCTTCGGCAGGTCGGCTACTTCGGCCTTCGCGCGGGCCCGCTCCGGTGAGGACCCAACTACCCCAACAACGTTGACACCGATGCGGCGGAGCGCCTCGAGATGGGCGACGCCGATGAATCCGACGCCGACCACCCCAGCGGTGATTCGACTCAAACGCACACTGTCTCCCCTCTCACAGCGACGATGCAATCCGCGTGTACATCCATGACAGCCCGATGACGATGGCGCCGTAGAGCATCTGCTGCACGGCCTGGCCGGCTCCAAGAAACGTCAACATCGACTGAAGTACACCGAGGATCAGGGCACCGAGGATTGTTCCGGAATACGTACCAACACCACCGAAGATCGAAGTTCCGCCGATCACCGCCGCAGCGACCGACGGCAAGAGGAACGACCCCATCAATTGGAGATCGACAGCGCCAACTCTTCCTCCCATGAGAATCCCCGCAATGGCAGCGAACAAGCCCGCGATCGTGTAGACGGCCAGCAACACTTGCCACGACCGAATGCCCGACAGTCGTGACGCGATGGCGTTGTCGCCGAGGGCATACAGATTCCGGCCGAAGCCGGTTCGACGGAGCACGTAGATCACGAATGCCGCCAGGAACGCCCATACAACCACGGCCCACGGTATTCGTTTGTCGAAGAACGAGCCACCGCCGAGCGTGCGGATGAAGTCGCCCATGCGGGTCGAGCCGGAGAAGATCGTCTGCGCCCAGGACGTGAACAGTCCAAGAAGAATCGCCGACATCGCAAGCGTCATGATGAGAGGATTCACCCTGAAGACTCCCACGCCCACCCCGTTTGCCGCTCCGGCCAGCAGGCCCACGAGAAGACCGGCGCCGATCGCGATGGCGGTTCCTTCCGGTGACTGATTGGCCGCCACGTATGCGGCACCGGTAGCAATCATCGCAGCCGACAGATCGATGCCGCCCGTCAACATCAGAATCGTCTGACCCGCAGCGAGGATTCCGATTGGTGCGGCGTACAGTGCCGAATTGCGCAATCCCCTGAAGCTCAGATAGTTGGGCTCGATCAATCCGGTGAGCAGGATGAGGACGATCAGCACCGCGATGAGGACGACGTGCGGGTGTTCGGCGATCCGCCGCCCAATCGACTTGCGCTCAGCCTCGGGTGCCGATTCTACGTCCGGCGAGTCGGCAGGAGTCATGGTGGTGCTCATACTCTGCGCTGCCTCCTCCATTCGATGAGGCCTGCGACCATCATCACAACGACGATCAGCACACCCTGGATGATCTGCGCCCGATTCGGATCGACGCCCATGGCGGTGAGGATCGGGCTCAGGAAGAAGAGGATCAGGCCGGCGGGGATGACGGCAATCACCGATCCGATGCCCCCGGTCAGGGCGACACCACCGAGTACGATCGCGGCAACCGAATTCAGGGTCATGTTTCCGCCCACCGTGTTGGCGTTGCCGCTTCCCGCGATGGCGGTCGTTGAGAGTCCGGCCATAGCGGCGAAGGCTCCACCAACGCCGAAAGCGACGATCTTCGTTCGGCCTGCGCGGATTCCGGAGAGGTACGCGGCGGTCCTGTCACTCCCGACCGCGTACAGGGACAGGCCGCTTCGCGTCTTTCCCAACCACCATGCGACCACAAGGATCGGGATCGCGATCATCACTGTGGCAGGCCACGGATTCGAACCGGTGCCGACGTCGGAGCCGGTGAACAACCACCGGAAGCCTTCGCTCGTACCTCCACCGGGGTTTGGGAGGATCGCGAGAGCCAGGCCCTGATAGAAGTAGAGCGAGCCGAGCGTGATCACGATATCCGGCACTTTCGACGCCGTGACGATCCAGCCCACGAAGGCGTTGATGACAACGGCCGCCAAGATCGCTGCGATAGCGATCATGATCGTGACTTCGAACGACTGCCCGTCCATGAATCGGGCGGTCGCGACGTTCGTCAGGACGAGCATGCCGCCCACCCCCAGGTCGAGCCCCCCTGCAATCACGATAACCGCCTGGGCTGCCGCGAGGAAGACCCACGGCGTCCCGTTGGTGATGATTGTGGCGAACTGGAACGAGCCGAAGCTCGGGATCAAGGTCGAATACCAAGCAACGAGTACAACAAGAAGCAGCCAGACGCCAACCGTCCAACCATGGCGCCGCATCCAGCGCTGCCATGTTGGTGTTGACCCGGCGGCGATCGTGTCAGCGGTGCTCGTTGTCACGCCGACGCTCCCTCAAGACCGTGAGCTGCAGACAGGAGTCCTTCCTCCGTTGCCGAAGCAGCGTCCTGCTCGTGGACAATGCGCCCGTTGTACATCACGAGAACTCGGTCACAGACGAGCGGAATCTCGCGCAGCTCGCTCGTGTAGAGCACGATCGACGATCCATCGTCCGCCAGCTGTCGGAGCAGTTCGTAGATCTGTGCTTTCGTCTGAATGTCGATCCCGCGGGTCGGATCGAAGCACAGCAAGGTGTCGAATCCGGAGGCGAGCCATCGCCCGATGGTTACCTTCTGCTGATTGCCGCCGGAGAGACGCTGCACTTGACTGCCGGCACGCACGTCAATGTCGAGGCGATCGATGGCACCCTCCACCCGTTCGGTTTCGTCTCGTGCGAGCGTGAACCATTTCGAGATTCGGTTGTAGAGCGGGAGGGAGAGGTTCTCAAGAACCGAGCGTTGGGGCAGGAGTGCGTTCTGACGCTCGGCCGGCACCAGCACAACACCCTTGCGGATGGCATCGTACGGCGAGCGTGCGCTGAGTTCGTCACCGTCGACGATGAGCTCGCCCGAGCTGGGGCGATGGTCCCCGGACAGGACCTGGAAGAGACCGTTCTGGCCCTGACCTTCGAGTGCGGTGAGGCCGAGAATCTCACCCTGGTGAAGCTTGAACGAAACACCGTTGACCTTGTCGCTCAAGTGGACGTCCTTGAGCTCGAGGACAACGGGGCGGTCAGCTTCTTGGACAAGAGTCGGTGCAGCCGATTCCGCGGATGTTTCGGATGCAGCAACAGCCTGCTCCCCGAGCTCGTCACCGAGCATGGCCGTGACCAGTTGTGCCTCGTCGACGTCGGTGAGATCGAAGTCCGCGACGTTGGTTCCGTTCCGCAGAATCGTGGCGTAGTCACACAATTCGAGGACCTCACCGAGTCGGTGGGAGATGAACAGGACCGATCGGTTGCGGCTCTTCCACTCGCGCATCACCTCGAAGACGTACGACGCTTGGTCGGTGGTGAGCGCTGCCGTGATCTCGTCGAGCATGAGCAATTGCGGGTCGTGGGCAAGTGCCCTGGCGAGGTCGAGGAGCCGCAAGACGGCGAGTGGAACATCCTGCACCTGAAGTCCGAAGTCGATGTCCCCGAGGTTCATGCGGTCGAGCCAGGGCATGACGTCATCCTCGCTGAGGTGCGAGATGCGGAGGTTCTGGGCGAGTGTGAGGTCGGGGATCAGGGCCGGATCCTGGAAGACGGTTGCGATCCCTGCCTGCATGGCATCTGAGGGCTTCCGCAAATACGTCGCTTCGCCGTGCACTGAGATGGATCCCGAATCTGCGGAGATCACCGCGGAGAGGATCTTCACCATGGTGCTCTTCCCGGCTCCGTTCGCCCCCAGGAGCGCGTGGATCTCACCCGGCCGCACCGTCATGTCTACCGAACGGAGCGCGACGACGGGCCCGTATTGCTTCGAGATCTCACGTGCAGCAAGCAGGTCTGGGCTTGTAGTGGTCAATGGGAGTCCTCAGGGTGGGCATGGAGCGTGTCGGGCTCCCGAAGGAGCCCGACACATCGTCCGTCTAGATCACTCGCCGGGGCCCTTGCACTCGACGACCTGATCTGCCGTGTAATGGACGTACGGCTCGATCACCATGTACGACGACCAACCTGCGGTCAGGCCGGGT
>CBFDAN010000194.1:0-4313 GCA_965602815.1 uncultured bacterium | reverse complement strand
TTCGGCAGAAGCCCGCATGTCGGTGATCGGGCTGATCTCATCGGAGACCATGGCGACAACATCGGCCACAAGTGCCTTGTCGAGGGGCTTGCCTCGCAGAGCATCTTCGATGCGGGTCGACCGGAACGGGGTGGGAGCGACTGCGCCAAATGCCACCCGGTATTCGTTCTCCGGGTACACGACGATTCCGACGGCTGCTTGCGCGAGGTCTTCGCCGGCGTAGCGCATCAGCTTCACATAAACGCCGCCGTGTTGACGAAGCTTGATGTCAACACGGGTGACGACCTCATCCTCGGTGAGCGCCGTTTCGCGAAGCCCAACAAACCAGCTGTTGATGTCGACGCTGCGTTCGCCCGCCGGTCCAGCGAGGTGCACGGTGGTCTCGTACGCGAGCAGTACCGGTCCGGCGTCGCAGGAGGGCACGGCCGAGCAGATGTTCCCAACCATGGTTGCCCGGTTCCTGATGCCTGTGGATGCGACGGTCTCGGCCATCTCGACCAGGAGCGGCGCACGCTCTCGAACCAGATCCGACTCGATCAGCTCGGTGAAGGTGATCAGTGAGCCGATGCTGAGGGCATCGTCGCCAACCGTGATGTCCCGGAGCCCGGGCACGTCTTTGATATCGACGAGCACATCGGGCGCTACCGCGTCATCTCGGAGCCACGCGACGAGATCGGTTCCGCCGGCGAGGACGCGGACGGAACCGGGGTAATCGGAGAGGATCCCGATCGCTTCCGCAAGCGACGCGGGACGCCGGTAGTCGAACTCGTGGGCGATGACCAAGACAGCCTCCTCCGACCCGATCCCAGGATCCTACAGCTTCACGACCGCCCCCGGAGTCGCTCTCACACCGATACCTTCGCCGACTACTTGCGTCTTCCTCTTCAGTCCAGTGTCACTGCGAGCGCCCTGACGGCCTGGGCGAAACACTCCATGGGTGCCTCGACCAATCCCGCCCCGACCATGCCCGTGCCGGGAGCCTTCCCTGCGATTCCGGTGTTGATCTGGGGCTTCACACCGGTCCGGACAACCCGTGCGGCGTCGATGCCGACGGGTGTGCCACGGAACTCGAGCATCGGGATCTGGTACATCGGGTGCTCCGCGAGCGTGATCTCATACATCGCGAGTGTGCGCCTGACCGCTCCCGCCGCTGTGCCGCCGACGAATCCGACGATCGCCGGCGCCGCCGCCATGGCGAAACCCCCGAGGCCGACCGTTTCGGTGATCGTGGAGTCGCCGATGTCTGGGCTGGCATCCTCCTCGGTGAACGATCCGAGGTACAGACCGTCGACCGGGGGTGCAGGAGCGACGAACCACTCGTCCTCGGTGCCGGACAGACGGATTCCGAAGTCCGTCCCATTGCGCGCCATCACAGTCACGAGGCTCGATGCCGGAACACCTGATGCAGCGTCGGAACCGAGTTTCCCTGCTGCCATGACGAGGTTGAGCATGAAGTGGTCGTTCCCGTTGATGAATCGGAACACCTCCGCTCGCTGGTCGACCGGGGCGTCGGCCCCATCCACAAGCGCACCGCCGAGTTCGCGCAAGAACAGCGACGTGACGGCCCGGTTCCGATTGTGCCCGTCATCGCCCATCTGCAGCGCCTGGGCGATCAGGGACTGCAAGTCGATCGGGCCGCGGCTCTCGAGAACGGCACTCAACACCGGCCCGAGGACCGCATCCATCCAGTGGAGGCGGTCGATCGCCTCCGGGGCGAATGCCCCATACCGCAGCACCTTGCCGAGCCCTTCGTTGAGCGTCGAGAACGCCACACCGTCACCGGCACCATCTGCAACCACGGCGACCGGCATCGAAGGCGACGTGACTCCCGCCATCGGCCCGACTGCGCCGTGGTGGTGGCACGGTGACAGTTCGATCTCGCCGCGAGCGGCCTTGGCCTCGGCATCCTCGGGACCGTCGGCGAGACCCTCGTAGATCATCGCCCCGATGATCGCCCCCCGCATCGGGCCGCTGGCCCGGTCCCACGTCAGCGGCGGACCGGCGTGGAAGAACGTCCTGGCCGTCATGTCGCGGAAGACATCCCGAGCGACCCTGACGTCGACGAGTTGTGGCCGGACCGCGAGCAGACGCTCAACGGCAGTGGTGTTCGCTTCCTTGTTCCGTCCGTCTGCAGCCAGAGCGGCAAGCGCGGCTTCGGTCCCCGGCTCGGGCGGCCGCCAGTCCGAGCGGATGACTTCAGCGCCCTGCTGTTCGATCGACTCGGCAAGCATGTCGGTGCCGGCGGTTGCGACGATCGGTTCGCCGTCGAGAAGGTGGCTGAGATCGCTCATGCTGATGTCCTTGCTGTCGCGAGACGGGCGGCTTCGCGGGCCGCTGCGGCGTTGGAGAGGAAGACCGATGCGCCTGCCTGGTTCAGGGCCTCGGCTTGTGCATCCCGGCCTTGCGGGTCACCCCGTGTTCCGCAGAGCGACACGACAACGGCGGCTCCGGCTGCCACGGCCGCCTCGATCAACGGCGCGAGTTCGGCCGCCGGATCGGCGTCGGCGCCGTATCCGAGCACCACATCCATCAGGATCACACCGACCAACTCGTCTTGAGCGGCTGCGGCAAGCCGTTCGAGGCGCACCGTCTGATCGATCATCGGGTGCGCCCGACCCTGCGTGTATTTGTCGTCGCCGTAGTCGATGAACGTGTCCCCTTCGTCGCCTTCGTGGCTCCCAATCTCACCGAGGACGGGCGCTGCCACGAATTGGGCTTCCGAACTCAGTGTTCCTCCCGAGAACAGCCCGCGTACGAATCCCGGGCGATGATCGTCATTCGCTGCCGGCCACGTGCCGTACTCGGCCGCCGGCTTCCCGAGCGCGGCCAACACCTCACCCGCACCTTCCTCAAGCGTGGTCTCTCCCATGAACGTGATCACGACCGGCTTACTGCACGCCGCAGCAGCCTGTCGCACCTTCTCTGCTACCGCATCGGCAGGGGGTTTCGATATGACGACGATGAGGTCGGTCGCCGGATCCTCCTCGAGGGCTTCGAGGGCCTGCAGCGTCGAGGCTGCCCTCACGTCTTCAGACAGGTCGCGACTCCCGGTACCGAGGGCATGGCGCACACCAACCCCAGCATCGTCGAGGAGGGCACACATCTGCTGGATGCCGGTGCCGGATGCCCCGACCATGCTCACCGACCCCGGCTGCACCGCGTTGGCGAAGCCGAGCCCGATTCCGTTGACGATCGTGGTCCCGCAGTCGGGGCCCATCACCAGCAGATCGTGATCGGCGCCGTACGTCTTGAGGATGATCTCCTGCTCAATCGGGACGTTGTCGCTGAAGATCATCACGTGCCGCCCTGACTCGAGAGCCTCCATCGCCTCCACGAAGGCATGTTCACCCGGCACGGACAACAACACGATGTTGGCGTCGGCGACTGCGGCCGCTGAGCCGACGGTCTTCGGATCGGGTGCATCGAGTCCGCCGGACGGTGCGGCCTTGTGCGTGAGCGCGTCATTGAGAACCTGGTGTGCCGTGGCGATCGTTCCCTCATTCTCGGCCCGCAAGGCGAGCACAAGGTCGTTGGGGCCGGCGTCGGCGACGGCGTCCAGGTCGAACCCCATGTCGGCGAGCAAGCTCAGGTTGAGTTCAGTTGCCATGGCAACGAGGGCATCAGTGACGCCTTCGACGTTCTGCAGCGCCTTGCTCGCCTGCATCAGGCGAACCGAGTCGTGGTAGCGGCCGGGGTGGACCTCAACCCGAGCGATCATTGGACACCTCCGTTGGGTGTGGTCTGGAGTTCGATGAGTGCTTGGGCGCCGAGCACGATTCCGGCGGCGAGGGCGGGCCCGGACGTGTGGCCGACACGCAACAGATCTCGGTGGGTTGAGCCGATGTCACCGCGCCCCGCGAGCGCTCGCAGGAATGTCCCGGCCGGAGCAGCGACTTCGCCCCGCGCGGCGCAGCGAATCAACGCTGCCGAGAACGTCGTGGTTCGATTGTTCGCAGCATCCACCAGTGCAGTCTCCGATGCGTCGAGCATGGCGAGTGCCGGGCGGGAGCCGAGCGCCGTTCCAAGCGTTCGAATGGCTGCAAGCGCCCCTGCGAGGACATCGTCTCCTTCTGGTGTCAACCCGGGGCCCCGGCCCAGCAGCCCCGCCGACGCGTCAAGTAGGTGGCCGCGTGACCCGGCCGCTAGTGCGGAGCGCAGCGGTCCCGAGTCGATGCCGGACACCGAATGTGGGAGTCCACGGATCGCGGAGGCGACGTCGTCGATCGACGCGCCCGGGAGAGCGGGGCGAGGCTCCCACCAGCGGACCAGATCCACCACCAGGCTATCGAACTCGATGGCGCGAGATCCGACAA
>CBFDAN010000193.1:0-4317 GCA_965602815.1 uncultured bacterium | reverse complement strand
CGCTACCTCGTCACCACCAACAATCACATCGAAGTACCGGTCGAGCCCTGTGAGGGCAAGCTTCCCCTCGAGGGCGTGGCGCCGTGATGAAGAGGCAACCGCCATGGCGGTCCCCTGGGCGGCGAGCGCTTGCACCGTCGCAACGGCGTCGTCGAATGCGGCGAGGCGCTCCTCGTACACGGGTACCCGGATCGTGTCGATCTTCGTCATGAACTCGTCGAACGGAGGCAGGTCGACCTTCGCGGCGTAGTACTCGTAGGTGGTCGCTTCCGACGTTCCGCGTATGTCCTCGGCGTCGTCGACCGACGTTTCGTACCCGAAGCCGGCGAGCACCCGATTCCAAATCTCATCCGCAAGCGGTTCGGAGTCGACGAGCACACCATCGCAGTCGAACACAACAGCTTGGATCATGACGCGAGCCGATTCAGTGCGCCGCGGAATCGCCTGCCGATCTCATACCCTGATATTCGGCCGGATACGCCGTCGCCCTCTCCCACGAAGCGCAGAATCACCGTTGATCCGCCCGAGGGTGCTCCTTCCACCTCGACCGAGAACAGCCCCTGATCGATGCCGGGAAGCTCTCTTACCTCACAGGCGAACCGACGCCCCGCCTCCCATTCGCAGACCTCGAGACGGATCGCATCTGCGGGGTCGCTGCGGCGTCCGATCGTGATAAAGATGATGTTGCCGACCTGCGGCACGTCGCCTGTCATCGATATGGCGTTGTGCACTGGGAACCACTCGCCGAATCTCGAGAGATCCGCGACCAGGGTCCAGATCTCCGCAGCGTCGCGGCCTTCGATACTTCGTTCGTCGCGCACGACGATCCGGGCCATCGCTCAGCCGCCCGCCTTGCGACGAATCAGGTCCTGGACCATTCGCGGATCGGCTTTGCCGCCCGTCGCCCGCATGACTTGGCCGACGAGGAATCCGATCGGCTTCGAGTCACCGGACCTGATCTTCTCGAGCGCCTCCGGATGGTCACGAAGTACCACGGAAACCTCGGTTTCGATCGCCGAGACATCCGAGATCTGAAGAAGGTCGCGTGCTTCGGCGACCTCGCGAGGCCGTCCCTCCCCGGCAAGCACCGCTGCGAGGACATCCTTTGCCGCCGTGGCGGACAGATCTCCATCGTCGATCATTGTGGCGAGATCCACAAGCGACGCAGCGGTCAGGCCGGTGTCGGCGACTTCGACGTCTTCGCTGCGTAGATACCGCACGACTTCTCCGGTGAGCCAGATCCCCACATTCCTGGCGTCGGCCCCCTCGGCGACGGCATCTTCGAACAACACCGCCAGGTCTCCCGCGTCAACGAGAAGCTCAGCCGTGCGCCGGTCTGCGCCGAGGCCGGCATATCGCATACGTTTCACGGCAGGGAGCTCCGGCCGCCGTGCTGCGACACGCTCTCTCCACTGGGCGTCGATGTACAACGGCAGGAGATCGGGATCCTGGAAGTATCGGTAGTCCTCCGACTCCTCCTTCGTGCGGCCCGCCCGGGTCACACCCTTGGCCTCGTCCCAATGGCGCGTCTCCTGATGGATTGAGCCGCCTGCCTCGAGAATCTCGATCTGGCGCTCGATCTCATAGGCAATGGTCCGTTGCAGCGATCGCAAGGAGTTGACGTTCTTCACCTCGGTGCGCGTGCCGAGCTCGTGGGTACCGACGGGGCGGACCGAGATGTTGGCGTCAAACCGCATCGAACCCTCCTCGAGGCGGGCGTCCGACACGCCCAACGCTCGTACGATCCGCTGGAGCTCTATGCCGTAGCTGCGCGCCTGCTCAGGTGAACGGATGTCGGGTTCTGAAACGACTTCAACGAGTGGCACTCCCGCGCGGTTGAAGTCGAGCAACGTGTTCTCGGCTCCATGGATCCGGCCACTCTCACCAATGTGTGTGCTCTTCCCGGTGTCTTCTTCCATGTGGACCCGTGTGATCCCGACCGTCGTCGGCTCGCCGTCCACATCGACATCGAGGCGTCCGTCGACGCACAGCGGGAACGTGTACTGGGAGATCTGGTAGTTCTTCGGCAGGTCCGGGTAGAAGTAGTTCTTCCGGTAAAACAACGAACGCTCTGTCAGCGTGCAGTCGAGCGCTTCGCCGATCGACAGGATGCCTTCGATCGCCTGCTCGTTCGGCACGGGGAGCGCTCCCGGCATCGCGAGACATACCGGACACACCGCCGTGTTCGGTTCGTCACCGAAGTCGACCGGGCAGCCGCAGAACATCTTCGAATTCGTCTGCAGCTCCACATGCGTCTCGAGGCCGATCACCGCTTCCCACTCGGTCATGGCGCCACCACCTTCGATGTTGCGAGTCGGGGGCGCGTGTTGAACCGGGCACGTCGTTCGACTTCAGCGGCGACCTGGAACATGACCTCTTCACCAAGTGCCGGCGCCATGATCTGGAATCCGATCGGGAGGCCTCCCCCATCGAGGCCAACCGGTACTGAGATCGCCGGGTCACCGGCAAGGTTCGTGGCAATCGTGCAGATGTCCGCGAGATACATGGTGAGGGGATCGTTCGTCTTCGACCCGATGTCGAACGCGGTGGTCGGACTTGTCGGCGAGACGAGCACGTCGACGCGCTCATATGCCGCCGCGAAGTCGCGTCGTAGGAGTGTTCGCACCCGCTGTGCCTGGCCATAGAACGCGTCGTAGTAGCCGGCCGACAGAGCGTAGGTGCCAAGCAGAATCCGGCGGGTGACCTCCGGTCCGAACCCCTCTGCCCGGGTTCTGGCCATCATTTCTTCTGTCGTTGAGCCGTCGACGCGCAGGCCGTAGCGAACGCCGTCGACTCGCGCCAAGTTCGCGGAGCACTCCGCGGGAGCGATGAGGTAGTACGCCGACAGTGCGTGCTCAATTGCGGGAAGGGACAGTTCAACGATCTCCGCCCCGGCATCCGCGAGCCGATCGACGGCCGCCTTCGCTGCAGCGAGGACCTCGGGATCGATGCCTTCGCCGGTGAGTTCGGTCACCACGCCCACACGGATACCGGCCACCCCCGCGTCCAGCGACCGTGAGATTGCCGGGACATCACCGCGATAGCTGGTGGCGTCGAGCGGATCCCATCCGGCGACCGCTTCGAGCAGTGTTGCCGCGTCGGGGACGGTCTGTGCGATCGGACCGATCTGGTCGAGTGACGAGGCGAAGGCGATCAAGCCGTAGCGGCTGACAAGCCCGTAGGTTGGTTTTGCGCCGACGGTGCCGGTGAGGGATGCCGGCTGGCGGATCGAGCCGCCCGTGTCTGAGCCAAACGCTCCCAGCGCCGAGCCGACTGCCACGGCTGCTGCCGATCCTCCTGACGATCCGCCCGGCACCGTGTCGGTGTCCCAGGGATTCCTGGTCGGGCCGTACGCCGAATTCTCGGTGGAGGAGCCCATCGCGAACTCGTCCAGATTCGTCTTGCCGACGATCACCGCTCCGGCCTTCTTGAGACGGAGAACTGCCGTTCCGTCGTACGGAGGCTCCCATCCAGCGAGGATCTGTGACCCGGCCGTCGTCTCGACCCCCTTCGTCACCATGTTGTCCTTCACCGCAATCGGAATCCCCAACAAGGGGCGCGAGTCGCCGGATGCGACCGCTTCATCCGCCGCGTGCGCGGCCGAACGGGCCCCTTCGCGATCGAGCGTGAGATAGGCGTGCAAGTGTGCCTCGGTGACCGAGGCACGGCGTTCGGCTGCGTCGAGGAGGTCGATCGCGGTGAATTCGCCGGCCCGAAGACCCGACGCCGCCTGCGCGATCGTGAGGTCGGCGAGGTCGGTCATGACTCGTCCAGGATTCTGGGAACACGGAAGTAGCCGCTCTCGACCTCCGGAGCCCCGGCAAGCGCGTCGTCCTGGTCGAGCGAACCGGTCACCACGTCGGGTCGGAATGCGTTCACCACCGGGAGCGGATGTGACGTCGGCTCAACTCCTTCAGTCGGCAGAGCCTGGACCCGCTCTGCGTGTTCGAGGATGTTCCCGAGCTGCGCCGCATACGCCGCTAGCTCTTCGTCGGTCAACGCGATACGAGCAAGGTGTGCCACACGCGCAATATCGATTTCAACAGGCATGGGGTGATGGTAACGGTGGTCTGGCGCGAGTACCGGGGGCGGCATGGAAGGCAGACAGCTACCTGGCGTTGCCCCAGTTTGAAGGACGGGTGTCCAGTCTTCGTTCCCAACTCCGTGCTCAACTGATCGGCTGCTCGGTGATAACCATTCCGCGTTGTCGGGCGTGTTCGAGCCAGGGTGGGCCGTGGATCGGGGGTTGGAGGAGTCTGCGTCGTTGGGGTGGCGTGTTGGGGTCGATGGTGAGTCCTTGGCCGTGGATGACAACAT
>CBFDAN010000192.1:0-4328 GCA_965602815.1 uncultured bacterium | reverse complement strand
TCTCGGTGACGGCCGCCATAGCCTTGATACGGTCCCGCGGGAGGTCGGCGCTGATCGAATCCGCGACGGTGTCTGCAGAGATCGGAGGTTTGGTCAGCACATCCTCGCCGCTCTCGAAAGCTTGGACGAGGTAGTCGCTGCCTGCGGACTGGATGCCGAAGATACGCGGCATACGTTCGATCCATCCGAGCGCGAGTGCGTCCTTCATCGCCTTGTGCACACCACCGATGATGGAGCCGTCGCCGACGCTCACAAAGATCGCGTCCGGGGCGTCCCAACCTAGGTCCTCGAGGATCTCGAGACCTGCAGTCTTCTTCCCCTCGGTCATGTACGGGTTGTAGCCGGTGTTGCGGTTGTACCACCCGTACTCCGCCGAAGCCTCCATGCAGAGTTCGAACGCGTCGCCGTAGTTGCCGTTCACCAGGGCAACGGTTGATCCGTAAGCGAGGAGTTGTGCGATCTTCGCTTCCGGCGCTGAAGCGGGAACGAAGATGACGTTCTTCTGGCCGACACTGGCCGAGATCCCGGAGAGTGCCGCAGCAGCGTTCCCTGTCGAGGCCGTGGTGACGACTTCGGCTCCTCGTTCTTGAGCCTTCACGACGGCCATTGCCGACGCCCGGTCCTTGAGCGACGCAGTCGGTTCACGACCCTCGTCCTTCACCCACACCTGTGCCACGTTGACCTTCTCTGCCAGGGTCGGTGCGTCGTACATCGGCGTTCCGCCGACGGTGAGCGGCGGAACAACGGCGTCGTCGGCGATCGGCAGCAGCGGGCGATAGCGCCACATCGTACGATCGGGATCGGCCGCGAGTGATTCCTTCGTGAAAGCTTCACCGATCGCGTCGTAGTCGTAGGTCACGTCGAGGATGCCCTCGTTGCCGTGATCAGGACAGACGTACCCGGCGAAGTCCGCCGGGTACGTCGTGCCGCAGATCACACAAGTGAGTCCGACCACGTTGTTCATTGAACGATCCGGGTGCCGGTCTCACCGGCCATGGCGCGTTCGAGGTTCTCCGGGTTGGTGATCAGCGCTTCTTTGCCTCCGGCCTCCAGGAACTGGACGACCGCACGCATCTTCGGTGCCATCGACCCCTCGGCGAAGTGACCGCCTTCCGCGAGGTACTGCTTCACCTCGGCGAGCGTGAACTGATCAACCCACTTCTGCTCCGGAGTGCCGAAGTTGAGCGCGACCTGCTCGACCGCCGTGGAGATCAGCAGCAGATCGGCGTCGACCTGGCCGGCCAGGAGGGCCGACGCAAGGTCCTTGTCGATCACTGCGGCGATCCCTTCGAGGTCTCCGTTCGCGTTCGTGACGACGGGGATTCCGCCGCCGCCGACCGCGATCGTCACGACACCCGCATTGAGGAGGTCCTTGATGACCTCGAGCTCGACGATGCGCATCGGCTGCGGGGAAGCAACAACGCGGCGCCATCCGCGGCCGGCGTCCTCGCGGATGTCCCAGCCTTCCTCGTCTTGCCGGCGCTTGGCATCAGCTTCGTCCATGAACGAGCCGATCGGCTTGCTCGGGGCGGCAAAGGCCGGATCGTTCGCATCGACTTCGACCTGCGTGACAATGGTCGCAACACTCTTGGTGATGCCCCTTTGCCGGAAGTCGTTGACCAGGTTCTGCTGAAGCATGTATCCGATCGCCCCCTGCGTGTCGGCCCCGCAGAAGTCGAGCGGCACTTCGTGCAATTCGCTGCTTGCCATCTCGGACCGGCGCAGGATGAATCCAACCTGCGGACCGTTCCCATGTGAGATCGCGACGTCCCAGCCCTGCTGGACGAGCGAGGCGATGTGGTCATCGGTCTCTGCCGCTGCGAAGTACTGGTCTTGGACGGATTCGTGATCGCCGTCTGGGATCAGCGAGTTGCCGCCAATGGCGATAACGAGCCTCGGCATTACTCCCACGCTCCAAGAACGGACGACAGGAGGGCCATACGCATCACAACGCCGTTGTACGCCTCTTGCCAGTAGCGGGCGTGCCGGGAGTCGTCGACCTCAGGAAGGAGCTCATCGCGCCGTGGGAGCGAGTGGAGGATGACGGAGCTGCCCTTGGCCTTCTTCATGACCTCTGAGGTCACTTGGTAGTTGGCCGCGGTGCGTCCGTACACCTCCTGCTTTTCCTGCCGGGCTTGGGTGTAGTCCGGCTGGACAACCGGCTCCATATAGATGACATCGGCTTCTGCGATGGCTTCATCAATGTGATCGATGATGCGGTAGTTCGTCCCCTTCTCGTCGAGCTCCGCGAGGAACTCGGGGAGCGGCGACATCTCTTCGGGAGCCAGGATGATCATCTCGGCATCGAATTGCGACAGTGCATATCCAAGCGAGTGCATGGTGCGCATGCGATGGTCGCCGACCGCGAGGAACGACTTGCCGTCGACCGAACCCATCTCCTTCGTAATCGTGTAGAGGTCGGTCAAGATCTGGGTCGGGTGCTCGCCCCAGCCGTCGCCGCCGTTGATGACGGGGACTGAAGACCACCTGGCGGCCTCATGCGGTGCGCCCTGGTCGAAGTGACGCATCACGATGACGTCACCGTAGTACTCGAGCATATGGACGGTGTCCTTGATCGACTCCTGGTAGAAGTCGCCGGCGCGTGTCATCTTGGCGTCGGAGAATCCGGTCACCGCTCCACCAAGGCGGTGCATGGCGGCCTCATGAGCGAGGCGTGTGCGAGTTGAGGGCTGGTAGAACGCCGTCACCATCGTCTTGTGCTTGAGGAGATCGGTGTTGCGGCGTTCGCGAGCGATGGGCTCGAGGCGGTCAGCGATCTCGAAGAGGTGGAAGAACTCGTTCCGTTCGAAGTCCTTCAGCGAAAGGATGTCCCGTCCGGCGAAACTACGCATGTGTGCCCTCCTGAGGCTCGGCTTGGTGGATTGGTCATACCATAGTACGATATGATGACCGTACGCCAGTCAAGGTTCTGAATGATCACTCGAAACCCGTCGCTCACCGATCAGGTGAAGGCTCATATCAAAGAGCGGATCGTCAACGACGGCTTCGACGACGGGCGTATCCCCCCCGAGACAGAGCTCGCGACCGATCTCGGTGTAAGCCGCACAACCGTACGCGACGCGTTGAGTCGGCTCGAGCACGAGGGGACGATCTACCGCAGGCAGGGCGCCGGGACGTTCGTCAACGAGCCGGGACTGCAGATCCGCTCCCGCCTCGAGGATATCTGGTCCTACGAACAGGTCCTCGAGGACCACGGCTACGTGCCCTCGGTACGGGTGTTGTCGTCCACAGAGGCCCCGGCAGATTCCCTCACCACCGAGGCGCTCGCCCTCGAAGATGGAGACCGTATCCTCATCATCGAGAAGGTCTTTCGCGAAGACGAGGCACCGGTCATGCTGACGGTCAACCGCATCCCCGCCCGGATCGTCAACGATGCCGAGTACCAGAACGACGAGGCGATGCCGATCTACGAGTTCCTCGAGGACCACTGTGACCGCACGCTCGGCTATTACCTCTCAGAGATCATTCCCGTGTCACTTGAAGCCGCAACGGCCGAGAAACTCGGGGTTGAGACCGGTACGCTGGCGATCTCGTTCGACGAGATCGGCTTCGACCAGAACAACGAGCCCATCGTGAGGGCAACGTCGTACTTCCGCGACGACCTCCTCCGATTCCGGCTCATCCGCAGAAGAAGCGGGGCATAGGCCCCACCGACAAAGCCCTCGGGCTGAAAAGGAGCAGTTGATGCAGACGTATCTGCACGGTCGCGACATGATCACGACCCAGGAATGGACCAAGGACGAACTTGACACCATCATCGATGTTGCGCTCGACCTCAAGCGCAAGCGCGCGCTCAATGAACCCCATGCGCTGCTGCGGGACAAAGTCCTCGCCATGCTGTTCTTCTTCTCGAGCACGCGCACCCGGGCAAGCTTCGAGGCCGGCATGGCTCAGCTCGGCGGCCACGCCATGTTCCTCGATTCCACGAGCACGCAGATCGGCCACGGAGACACGTGGAAAGAGATCGGCGAGATCCTCGGCCGCTACGACGACGGCATTGCGATCCGCAACGTCGATTGGGGCATCGGCAACCAGTACATCCGCGCTGTGGCAGAAGCCAGCCGCACCCCCGTCCTGAACATGCAATGCGACCTGTATCACCCGTTCCAAGCCCTCGCCGACCTCCTCACGGTCATCGAGCAGAAGGGTGATCCCAGGAAGCTCACGTTCAACATGAGCTACGCCTACGCAGCCAGCTACCAGAAGCCGATCAGCGTGCCGCAGAGCGTGATCCTGCTGATGACCCGCTACGGCGCAAACGTGCGACTGACCCGTCCGCCGGAGTTCAAGCTCATGCCCGAGATCGT
>CBFDAN010000191.1:0-4335 GCA_965602815.1 uncultured bacterium | reverse complement strand
GATCTCGTCGAATGCACCCGTGCCAACCCTGCCCATGCCGAAGACGATGACCCTGGCATCACCGCAGTCGACGAAGGAGTCCTCCTCGATGGGCGGTTGGCGCTCGAAGGCGCTCAATCGGTGAAGCCAACGGTCGTAGAACTGGTACCGACGGGAATCGGCAATCGACGCTACGACGAATGACCCGGCGACCGCAACGGCCACCGTCGACACCCATGCCTGATCGACGAACCCCTCGGCGAGTGCCGCTGCACCCACGATCAGTCCGAATTCGCTGAATGTGGACAGCGTCAGGGAAGCGTGGAGCGAGGTGCGCGCCCTCAACCGGAAACGCGTGAACAGCCAGAAGAAGCCGAACGTCTTGCCGGGCAGCAGAAGAATGATCAGGATCCCGATTCCCCACGCCGCAGCCGACGGCGTTCCGCCGAGACCGATCGAGAGGAAGAACCCGACCCGGAAAAGGTCCTTGAAGCTCAACAAGCGGTCCGAAAGCTCGCCGGCGCGGGGATGACCCGACAGCAGCAGGCCGGCCACGAGTGCTCCCAGATCGGGCTTGAGGCCAACCAGATCGAACACACCTGCTCCAACTCCGACCGCGAGAGTGACACCGAGGAGCACAAGGATCTCGCCGTGGCCGCTGTGGTCGAGAAGCCAGCCTGCAATCGGCCGCAGGATGATGAACGCTGGAATGACGAGAATCGCCCACGGAGACGGCCACTCACCGTCGGCAACTACCAGGAACGCAACGGCAAACACATCTTGGAGGATCAACACTCCAACGGCGAGCCGCCCAGCGAGTGAGTCAGATTCGTTCGTGCGCTCGAGCGCCTGTACCGCGAAGACGGTGCTTGAGAACGAGAGCGCAAATCCCACCAATACAGCCGTAGCGGGATCGAGATCACGTGCGAGGGGCACGCCAAGGGCGCCGATCGCAAGAAGAAGCGCTCCCACGATTCCTGTGGATACGGCAGCGAACACGGTGGCCGTTGCCCAGACCGAAGGACGGGCGAGCGTACGCGGCCGCAGCTTTAGCCCGATCCCAAACAACAACAGGAGAATGCCGACGTCCGCCACCACGTCGATTCCCTCGGTCACCTCGTACCCGAACGCGTGAAGGACGAAACCCGCAACCAGATATCCGACGAGCGGAGGTAGGCCCACCGCTTTGGCAGCGAACCCGAACAAGAATGCGGCGACGAACAGCGCTACTTCCATATCTGCAGCCATTATGCAGGACAGCGTTTCCGTGCGTGGGTGTTGTGGCCTGCGGTCACGACGCGGCAATGCCAGGCTTCAGCAGAACAGCTGCTCCGTTTTCCGCTGAGTCGCGATACGCTCAAGATATGTCAGCAATGCTCAGCCGCGAGCTCTCAACTGAGATCCGCTTGGCGGCCTCCGCCGCAGATCGAGACGGAACCGCGGCGCTCAACACGCTCGTCTTCGGAGGGGCTCTGATGATCGCCTCATCCGTCGCACTCGTCGCCGTTGGCGGCTTTGCCGGTGTGTTCCTGTGGGGCCTTGTGTGGCTCCTCGGCCTGGCTTCCTTCGCCGTGTGGCTCGCACCTCACGTCACTGCCGTGCGCCGGTGGCGACACGACCAGGCAGCCCGGCAACGCGTGCTGCTCGCCACCGCTCGAGAACGAGCGGTCAACCTCCTGCTCAGCGACGACGTATCGAGCGAGACGCAGCGGGCCGCTGCCCACCTCTTGGCGGAGGCCACACCTCGGGAACAACCGCCGTCGACACAGGCCGACCGACCTCACGGCGAAGAACCGACATAGTCCGCCGCCCGACGGCTATCTGACGATTTTGACGCAGCTGACGCACCGAGTGGCCCACCGGCGACGCCACCATCCATCCGAACGGCGTCGCAGGTCCTCCTACGAATCGAGCGGACGCCACCACTGACCGGCCTCACGTTCCGGCTTCCCATCGTCGGAGACGCGCCGGACAGTGGCCTTGAAGGCCTGGAACTCGGCGTTGAGGCGGTACTCGTCCGGGACCGACGCAAGCCAGCGGTCGACCGCTTCAGAAACTTGCTCGTCGGTCCGATAGACCGGTTCGATCTCCTTGACGATCCGTATCGGCGCGGAGGTGAGGTAGACGACGGCTCCGAAGCCGTTCTCATCACTGCCGGTGAGGTCCCATTCGACGAGCAGTGGTTTCTTGTTCTTCCACGGTATCCGCACTGCACCCTCCGATTCGCACATCGACGGTAGCGGCTCGCCTCGGTAGCATCGGCGACGGCGCACCCGGCGAAAGCTTCAGGATTCCTCACAAGCTTCCTGACGCTTCCTTTCCGTTGGGTGCGCCCTAGTCATTGGGAAGCGTGCAAACGTCTGTGCTCTGTCGCGGAATCCCCGCACTGTGATCGACCGGTGTACGCCGCTTGGCGGCCGCGTAGAGCTGACATTGGCGCATCCGGCGACCTGGCCCCGGGCACATCATTTCTACGCTGGGTGCGCCGCACTTGGACCGAGAGAACTGATGTCGGCCCGCGCGAAGACCAGGGCACCGCTGTCAGGATGGCGACTCCCTACCCCGCTGCCTGGGCCACCTGGTCGTCAGGCTCTCAGCCGCGATTCGTCCGCCCCGACCGATCAGAGAGCCGTAGGATCGAACCGTGGCAGGGCGACCTGAACAACAGATGCCGGACGACGTCTGCACGGAACTCGAGGAGCGCGGCGTGATGGAGCTCTACCAGGAGCGCCCGTTCTATCAGCGCAACGACTACCTAGCCTGGATCGGTCGTGCTGCGCGGCTCGAAACTCGGCGCAATCGCATCGAGCAGATGCTCGACGAGCTGGAGCAGGGCGGCATCTACATGAAGATGGATCACCCGCCGAGTCGGCGGCCCTGATGCCTCACCATCGGTGTTGATCTGTTGTCGTTCCCGTCGCCCGAGGCAACGCCCTACCGATCGCCGCCGGCCGAGACAAGGCGACATTCTGCGGACCTCACGTCCTATCGTCCGTGCCATTACTCCTCAAGCCCGAAGATCTGTCATCGGTATCGTCGCCGCTCTGTTGATTGGCGCGTTTGTCGCCCTCGCCGGGAGCGACGGAAGCACCAAGCTCAGTTGGATTCCGGTGTTCGCGTTGTGCGCGCTGCTTGCCTACATCATCAATTGGGTCGTGTACGTTCCGTCGAACCGGGCGAAGACGGAGCAGTACTTCGACCTCACTGGAAGCGTCACCTATCTTGCAGTCATTATCGTCGCTCTCCTCCTCAGCGACGACATCGATGCTCGCGCTGCGATTGTGGGAGCGATGGTCGCGGTGTGGGCAGTGCGACTCGGCTCGTTTCTCTTCCGGAGAGTGCGGCGCCACGGCCGCGACGGCCGTTTCGATGAGATCAAGGTCGATCCGCTGCGGTTCTTCATGACGTGGACACTGCAGGGCCTGTGGGTGCTCCTGACGGTCGCATGTGCCTTGGCGATCATCACGAGCGTCGAACGGCGGTCGATCGGTTGGCTCGCGATCCTGGGAATCGCCGTCTGGCTCGGCGGCTTCGCGATCGAAGTTGTGGCAGACCAACAGAAATCGACGTTCACACGAAAGCCGGCGAACAAGGGCAGATTCATCTCCACGGGCTTGTGGTCGTGGTCTCGACACCCGAACTACTTCGGCGAAATCGTCCTATGGACCGGCATCGCGATGATGGCGATTCCGTTGTTGTCCGGCTGGCGTTGGGTCGTGCTGATCTCACCGGTGTTCGTCACCCTGCTGCTCACCCGTGTCAGCGGCATCCCGATGCTCGAAGCCCGAGCCGAGAAGCGCTGGGGCCAGGACGAGGATTTCCAGGTGTACACCCGCACCACACCCGTGCTGATTCCCCGACCCCCTCGCCGATAGGACCCGCCACACGGGACTGTCTTGGCGTCCCGCGCTCGCTGGCGTTCTCAGGCACTGAGGCACGGCCGGATGCTCGTGATGGTCACAGTCGTGGGTGGTGCGCTCGCTCCCTTGCCGACCGGTTCGTTCGTGACCGCGTGAGCGAACTGAGAGCGCCGCATGGAAGGAACCACCAGAGCAGTCGGAACTCCAGGCCTCACCTCGGGTGCGGACCGGTGGACGCTACTGGGATTGAACCAGTGACCTCTGCCGTGTGAAGTCACATCTGGGGGCGTCTGTGATCTGCGGAAACGGCCGGAAACATGCCCTGACCGGCGATGATGACACTCGTCGACACTCAACGATTCGCGTCGTTTCTCAGACGAACGCGTCCTATGCGCGTCCTGGGTTTCCGGAGGACACAAGCTCAGGTCGTCACAAGGGTGCCGCCGTGAGGCGAAGCTCACGGTGTTTGTGCGATCGGCTATTCATCCAGCCCTCC
>CBFDAN010000190.1:0-4359 GCA_965602815.1 uncultured bacterium | reverse complement strand
CGAGCATCGTCTTTCCGTGTCGCTACTTCCTGGCGCCGCTGGTTCAAGGCCTCCCATGCAGCCTGCCGGGCAGCTTCTTCACCTTCGAGGTCGGCAAGCCGTTCACGAAGCTCGGCAATTCGCTCGGCTCGCGCCTCCTGAGCTTCGGCCAGCGCTGCCGCCCTCATCTCCAGCCGTTCGCGTTCCGACTCCCCTTCAGCGCGGGCGCGGCCAACCAGATCGAGGGCCTCGGTGTGGCCGGCGATACGCGCCTCGAGAGCCTCTACATCGTCCAAAGCGGTGCGCTCAACTCGTCTGGCGGATTCAAGATCTCGCTTCGCGGCGATTCGGCGACTCTCGGTCCGTGACCGCTCTCTCTCGGCGATCTCGAGTTCGACGCGCGCCGCTTCGAGAGCCGCAAGACCCGTTCCGTCCGGCTGCGCCACGTGGATACCGGTCGCGGCAATCACGTCACCCTCGGGAGTGACGGCGCGCAGGTGCGGATAGCGCTCTACCACCCGCCACGCCGCCTCCCATCCGGCTGCGTACACGACATCACCGAGGAGAGCTTCGGCCACTCCAAGGTTGGCGTCTTGCCCGAGAACATCGACCAGGGCGTCGAGGCCAAGCTCAGCGGCCGCTGCGCGGGCCGGAACACCGGCCGCCGCAACCGGGTTGACAAGCGATACGCCGCCCAGTCCTTTCGACTTGAGGTCGGCAGTCAGGCCGTGGATGCCGTCCCAATTGGAGGCGAGGAACGCGTCTGCCCACGCCCCGAGCGCCCGATCTACGGCGTCGGCGACCTCGGGAGGTGCATCGAGGGATGCAGCAACAACACCGGCCACGTCGGCATGACGCTCTGTCATCGTTCGCGCTGCCGGATCTCCGATGCCGGCGATCGCCGCTTCATGGGCGTCGATTCGGGCCTCTCCCGCTGCGATCGCGAGAAGTACGTCGGAATGCTCACGATCGATCCGCTCCCATCTCTCCTCTGCCGCTTCGCGATGGGTTCGCGCTTCGTCATATCCGCGTTGGACTGCAGTAACGGCGGCGTCGGCCTTCTGAATCGATCGGTTCAGCTCGACCGTCTCGCGCATCTCTTCGTCGAGTCGATCGATGACAACTCGGCGCCGCGACGTGATCGCGTCGAGTTCGCGGCGGTCCCGCTCCGAGGTATTCTCGAGAGCTCTGAGATCACCCCGCAGACTTGCGACCAGGCCTTCTGCTGGGAGCTGGACTTGTTCAGATATCGCGCGTTCTTCGTCCTCGAGCGCTTCGAGAGCAACCGTGCGTCGTTCGACGTCGTCCGCGAGCCGGAGCTCGGCGCTGATCGCGTCTTCGACGCCGGCCACGAGTTCATCCAATTCGGTCGAGAGATCACCGCGCCGCTCTCCCGCGCCCTCGATCCGGCCCTCGATCGCGACCCGCCGCTCCCGAGCGACGAGGCCGTACCGACGAAGACGCTCGACGACGGTTTCGAGACGTGCCGCAGCGGCTGTGTCTCGCTCGAGTGCGGCACCGGCATCACCGGCCGAAGCGCGCATTCCATGGAGTTCAACCAGGAGATCAGCGAGTTCGGCTTCTTCGACGGCCAGCTGGGTCGACCGTGATTCGTCCTCGGCCGCGGCCTCGGTCTCCCGTGTCCGAAGGTCCCGGATCGCCTCACCACCCATCCACAGACGGAGAGCTTTCGCCTCCGTCTTGACAGACCCATGGCGGGCGGCGGCGTTGGCCTGTCGTTTCAGAGGTCGCAGGGCGCGCCGCTTCTCAGAGAGGATGTCATTCAGCCGGTCGACGTCCTGCCCAGTTGCGTCGAGGCGACGGATGGCCCGGTCCCGACGACCACGGTGTTTCGTGATTCCCGCGGCCTCCTCGATGACAGCTCGGTGTTCGTCCGGTCGAGCGGTGAGAATCGTGCCGATTTGGCCTTGAGACACCAGGACGTGCTGGTGTCGACCAACCCCTCCGTCGGAGAGCAGCTCCTGGATGTCGAGGAGGCGGCAGGGAGTCCTGTTCATCTCATACTCGGACGTACCGTCCCGGTAGAGGCGTCGTGTGATCGTGATCTCGGAGAGGTCGATCGGGAGGAAGCCGTCGCTGTTGTCGAAGGTGACCGACACTTCGGCGCGTGAGACCGAAGGGCGAGTCGCCGTTCCGGCGAACACCACGTCCTCCATCTTCTCCGTCCGGAGGGACCTGGTGGCCTGAGTCCCCATGACCCAGGCAACGGCGTCGAGCAGATTTGACTTGCCGGATCCGTTCGGGCCGACCACGACGTTCACCCCGGCGTCGAATTCGAGCCGGGTCCGGTCGGCGAAGGACTTGAAGCCGACAAGCGTGAGCTTCTTCAGCAGCACAGCGGCGGAGCATAGCGCTGGTAATTACATGGGTGTGTTTATGAGACGCGGGCCGACGCGGCCGGTGCGGCGCCGTCGCGACAGAGGGGTAGGGAGATCCGAGACCCGAGACCCGAGACAGTCTTGAGTCTCGGGTCTCTTGTCTCCTGTCTACCGTCTACTCGCTCCCGCTCAACAGTTCCAGTGCCCGTCTTGCTGCGTCTTGTTCGGCTCGCTTCTTCGAGGTTCCGGAACCGGTGGCGAGGCTCTTGCCGGAAGACAGTGCGGTCGCAGTGAACTGCTTTGCGTGCTGCGGGCCAGTCTCGGTGACCGTGTACTCGATTGTCTGACCTGCCGCCACGAGTGTCTCCTGCAGTGTTGTTTTGAAATCGCGTTGGCCGGGCCTCCCAGCTCGTTCGCGGATCATCGGAGCCCAATGGGCCCGCACAATCTCCTTCGCCCGACGAAACCCGGCGTCGAGGAACACGGTCGCCAGAATCGACTCGACCACGTCGGACTGGATTGACTGCTTTCCACGGCCTCCGGAAAGCTCTTCTCCCCGACCTAGGAGCAATCGATCGCGCAGACCCCAATCTTCGGCGATCGAGGCGAGAGCGGGTTCCGAAACGACGGCCGCTCGCAGCAGGGTCATCTCCCCCTCACTTGCATCGGGGTACTCCTCGTAGATGAAGCTCGTCACGGCAAGTTCGAGCACGGCATCTCCCAGGAACTCGAGCCGCTGGTAGTCCGTGGCATGGGCGTTCTCAGATGCGTACGACGGATGGGTGAGGGCCATTTCGAGCGATTCGAGGTCGGCAATCCGGTACCCGAGCACACTCTCGAAATGATCAGCGGTGCCCTGGCGATCGAAGATTCCCCCGGTCATGTCGTAGCTCGTCCGATTCCGTCCGCAACGAGGTCGACGAGACCGTGACCGGCTCCCTCGGATGCCATTCCGATCGCATTTGCCACCGCACGGTGGGAGCTCGCACCATGCGCAATCACCACCACACCTTTGGTTCCAACGAGATGGGCTCCGCCGATCGTCTCGGGATCGATTTGCTGCCGCAGTTGCATGAATGCCGGCAGCAACTCTGCAAGTGCGGCTTGGTACTCATCGGCCTGCAGCGACTCCATCAGCACGCGGAACAGAGCACGACTGGTTCCCTCCCCGGTCTTGAGGAGCACGTTCCCGGTGAATCCATCTGTGACGAATACGTCGGCGCGGTCTCGGCCGAGGTCACGACCCTCAACGTTGCCGACGAAGTTGAGTCCGTTGACCTCTGCGAGAAGCCCGAACGCGGCCTGTTCGAGATCACGTCCCTTGCCGGCCTCTTCACCGATGTTCAGAAGGCCGACACGTGGGTCTTCGATGTCGAGGAAGACTTCCGACACGGCGTACCCCATCACGCCGAACTGTGCCAGCTGTTCGGGGCCGGCCTCGAGATTGGCCCCCGCGTCGAGCACAACTTCATGCGTTGGGAAGATCGATGCGAGCGCAGGTCTGGACACGCCTGGGAGCCGACCGATCACGAATGCGGATGCGGCGAGCGCGGCGCCGGTGCTGCCCGCTGAGACCATCGCCTCAGCCTCGCCGTCCTTGACGAGGCGAGCGGCCACCATGATGGAGGCGTCCCTCTTGTCTCTCACGGCGCGCGAAGGGTCCTCGCCCATTCCGACAACTTCGCTCGCGTGGACTACCGGAAGGTCGGCATCGAATCTCTCGAGAACGGGAGCGATTTGAGCCTGGTCACCGACGAGGAGCACGTCGACGCCGTCGGATGCAGCATCGATAGCTCCACGAACGACCTCGAGCGGAGCGTGGTCGCCACCCATCGCGTCGACGACGACCCTCGGCATTACGATGTCAGACTTCTGCGATGATCTCGCGACCGTTGTAGCTGCCACACTCCTGGCACACACGGTGCGGGATGTGTTTGGCACCACACTGGGCGCAAGTGGCCAACGTCGGGCTCGACACTTTCCACTGTGCCTTGCGCCGCCGAGTACGGGATCGCGACATCTTCTTCTTCGGGACTGCCAT
>CBFDAN010000189.1:0-4374 GCA_965602815.1 uncultured bacterium | reverse complement strand
TGAAGGCAATCCCGTAGATGAGGAACGTCCACCCGAGGCCGTAGTCGTCAATGAGGTTGCCCCACGACCCGGCGATCTTGACCCAACCGAGGGCGCCGAAGCCGAACCCGGCCACCGCAAGTCCGGTGATCATGCCCTTGCGATCCGGGAACCACCGCATGCCAACGGCAATCGGAACAACGTAGGCGAGTCCGATCCCTGCTCCGCCGATCAAGCCAACGCCGAGCAGTACGATCCAGAAGTTCGTGCCGCCGCCAATCGAGGCAACCGCGTAGCCGGCACCGAGCGTCAAGCCACCGGCAACCGCGAGCTTGCGCGGCCCGTACTTGTTCAGGTTTCGGCCGGCGTAGACCATGACGAGGGCGAAAGTTGCTAGACCGACCGAGAACACGATCTGCGTCTGTGTCTTCGACCATCCTGAGTCAACCAACGCGGGGGTGAACACCGACCATGCGTAGATCGCGCCGAGGCAGAGCTGAATCAACACCGCCCCGAGGACCACAAATCCTCGGTTGCCTACTCGTTCTGTCATACCGGACTTCCTCCTCGTCGTGGCCCGCACCGACACGGCGCCTTTGACGGTTCCAGCGTTGGCCGGACACGTTCGGCGCTATGTCAATCGGCGCGGCTTCGTGGTCTGTAGTTGTGGCGCGCAGACAGCTGTCCGGTAGGAATCGCGGATGACCCGCGCCACACCCACGAGACAGCATCTGACACAGGATTGAGTGTCACCCACTCGGGGTGGCCCCGCTAGGGGCCATGGACCCCGAACGTAGGGCCATTCCGACGGACTTCGAAGGCACATCTCCGGCTAGAGCGGAGCAGATGGGACGCGCTATCGGGTGGTACGGTCGCCTCATGACGGCTGCTAGCCACGATCGAGACCACTCCGAGGTTCACCCCGCGTTGCCGTGGATCGTCCGGTGGTGGTGGCTCTGGGCCATTGTCGCCCTCGCGACGGGCGGGTTCACGATCGCCGCTGCCGACGGATTCCCCATCGTCGACCTCGAGTTCGCATGGACCGTTGAGCGGGCCGACGCCGCTACACGGGGGGCAGACCTCGACTCGATTCGATCGGCCATTCTGTGGGATTTCGTCTTCATATTCTTCTATGCCGTCGCACTCTCCACCGGGGCGCTGTGGGCACGGCACCAGTTTGCAGGCGCTGTCGGCTACGGCCTTGGAATCGTGGTTGCAGTCGGTGGTGTTGTCGCCGGGGTGTTTGATATCGTCGAGAACCTGTCCATGCTCGGCTACATCAACAGGTGGGCCGAGTGGAGCGGATGGATCGCGCTGGCCGGAGTAGCGGCCGTCCCCAAGTTTGTGCTCGCGCTCGCGGGTGTGCTGTACGTCGTCACCGGCATGGTGCTCTTCCTCGTTCGCCGACGCAGCCGGTGAAGTCGGCGGCTCCTCAGTCGGGCGCCCGCGATCGCTGCTCCCGCGCCCTCAATTCCGTTCGGGGCCTGCGGTGACGACCCGAGCGGGTGAGAAAAGAGTGTGGAGGGGGCCGATGGCCTCCTCCACACTCAATCGAATCGGATGTACTCCGTTTGCCGCTTTCTAGCTGCTGGGTGCAGGAGGTGGTGGCGGCGGTATCTGATCCGTTGAACCGTCGGTGGTTGTGGTCTGGTTCCGACCGGCAACCAGCCACCAAATCAACACACCGATACCGACGATGCCGATTCCAATGAGGACCCATCCCCACCACGGCAGTCCACTTTCCGTCTCATCTGGAGCAGCTGCATCGGTCGACCCGCCTGCCGGCGGGATCAGGAACTCTGCGCTGTATTCGCTTCCGTCGGCGGCGGTGCCCTCCACCAGGAGGGTTTCGACCTCAGTCTGACGGTCACCGAGAGCGAACGACTGCCACCAGACACCGCCGTCGTCCACTGGAAGGGCAGCTGTCAGCCCGGTCTCGATCACCCTGAGGTCCGTCGTCGAGCCTGGTTTGAAGTTGAGACCGGTCGTCGTCATGAGGCGATTCGTATCGACGTTCACGACCACATAGGGCTCGCGGATCAGCGGGCTCAGCTGTGCCACCACCTCGGAACCGAACTCAGCCATCTCGCCCGGTTCCGGTGTCTGATCCACCACGATGCCGTCGGAGTCGGGCGCGTCCGGGTCCTCAACGAAGGTGATCGTCAAACCGAACTCTTCCGCAAGCGTGGTTGCCTCGTCGATTGTCAGTCCGATGAACTCGGGAACGACGATATCCTCGGGACCGGTCGAGACCGCCATGTCGACGGTTGTGCCCGGCGCCACTTCGATACCGGCGGCCGGGTTGGTCGAGATGACGAGACCCTCCTCGACCTCCATGCTGGACTCTTCGGTCATGGTCACCGCGAATCCCTCGGCCTCGAGTGCGGCCTGGGCATCTGCCGCAGCTTGGCCGGTGACATCGGGAACCGGGATCGTCGATGGCCCGGTTGAGACAGTCATCGTGACGGTCGATCCGGGATCGACCTCGGTTCCGGCAGGTGGGCTTGTCTCGATGACGATGCCGGCCTCGACGTCAGTACTCGCCTGCTCCTCGGTCGCGGCAACAAGACCAGCGGACTCGAGTGCGGATTGGCCGTCGGCAGCGGATTGGCCCGCCACGTCGGGAACCGGAACCTTCTCAGGCTCAGGTGGGGGCGGGGCAATCGCCGCGATCAACGCGCTTATCGACGGGATCACGGAAACTGCGATCGCAGGAGTCACGGTGTCGTTGACGGCGAACACATCGGTGTAGCTGTCGGCGCCCAGCGTCACGTCCTTCCGGACGCCGTCGATGACCACCGAAACGACGGAGTCAACCGGGAGTTGTTGGATCTCCGTGCGCTGCCCCGGTTCGAGTGGGGTATCCACAACGCTGCCGATTTGGACCTGGACCTGCGCAACCGTCGCATTCCAAACAACCAGCTTTGCCACGCCTGCATCGATCGGCACCACTTCGATCGGGTATGGGTAGGCGGTGCTGCCGCCTTCACCGTATCCCGAGACGACCGTCTGGGCCGAACCAGCGGTGACGTTGACGGGAACGCTTGAGTCGACCGTTCCCCCGGTGAATGCGACGTCGTATGACGCGGCAGGCACGATGGCTGCCACGCCGTCGGCGGCATAGGCGAGCCCGCTAGCGATTGATTCGCCTCCTGCCGCGACGTTCACCGGATCGGTGCTCGCGCCGTTGACGGCCGCGAGATAGCCGCTGGGACTTGATTCCTGAGCGCCCGCGCCGATGGCGGCAGACAACAGTCCTCCGACCATCGCGACGACGAGCACAACCCGACTGATTGATTTCATGATTGTTCCCCAATCCTTCGCAGACCTATGGCCGTGCGCTCTTGATGATCCACATGAGCAATGGTACCCGAATCGTCGAAAGCGACGGTAGCGACCGGCGCGTCGAAGAACAGGGACACCGACCATCAGTTTCGGCGCGACATGCCTCGGACTTGAACAAAGGAGCTGCGGAGATTCTCGCGCACCGCGCCTGAAACGGCGCGTAGGGTTGGCAATCTCCAAGCTACCGGGGAGGCAGCACGATGGCGAAATTCATGATGGTCTACAAAGGCGAAGCCACCGACATGTCCACGATGACGGAAGCGGAAGTGTCGGCGGTCATGGCGGCGTGGGGTGTCTGGATACAGAACGTAGGCCCGGCTCTGGTCGATGTCGGAACGCCGTTCGGACCCGGCGTCTCGGTTGTCGACAACGGAAGCACCGGGACCGCCGTCTCCCTCAGCGGCTACTCGATCGTCGAGGCAGATGACATGGACAGTGCTCGGGCACTCGCCAGCAACCATCCATTCCTCAGCGAAGGCAAAGGCAACTTCGCGGTCGACGTGTACGAGTTGATGCCCGTCCCAATGATGGACTGACGGGCAAGTCGCCAGCCGCACAACACACGACGCCAGACGGAAGCCGTGATAGGTCTCATCTTCTCGTGCTCGACGTCCTCGTTCCCGCTGCGTGACCGAACTGATGCTCGGTCACGGCTCCGGGTTTGGGTTGGCGACTGGAGACTGGCGGCCGGCGACTCTCTCCCTCTCCCACCACCGAAGCACTCGCAGAGCGCGCAGCGTGTTCCACCGGCCGGCGACTCTTCCCGGTTCGAGCGGGAAGAACACCTCGCCGCTGTATTGGCTGCCCTTACCCCATCGACCGTCTGGGCGGCGGGCGGCGCGCACCAGGTCGATCGCGTCGGCAGCCCTCGGATCCGGGAGCGCGTCGGCGTCACGGAGGTGATCGAGTCCGCGCAACACGTCGTAGTGCCACCGCGGCGGGAAGTGGAATGTGGTCCACGCTTCGTTGATCACTGCTCCGGTCCGGTGCGACCGGTACATGTGATGCTCGAGCAGGAACTCGTGGCCGTGAGCGATGGCGGCGTCGGCG
>CBFDAN010000188.1:0-4404 GCA_965602815.1 uncultured bacterium | reverse complement strand
TATTGGGCAGCGATAAGGCCTTTCGCATCAAAGTGACGAAAGGCCCGATCACGGTCCCGAGGGCGTGGGGCACAATCGTCGTGAGGACTGCCCATGACGCCGAGCCGCACACTGCCGGCACCGGGGGTTCGTGCATGGGGCCTCGGTGCTGCCGGCACTTCGGGAGCTAGTTTCTCCCTTGTAGCACCGCTCGTCATCGTCGGTCTCGGGAACGAGATTGCCTCAGACGATGGCGTCGGCCTGCACGCAGCGACTGCCCTCGCAACCGAACTCCGCGATCGGAGCGATGTCGAGGTCGTCGCTCTTCCTTGGGCAGGCTTCGCCCTGCTCGATGTTCTGCGGGGGCGGAAGTGCGCCGTTCTCATCGATGGACTCACCACGGGGGAACATCGGCCCGGTGCCGTGGTTCGCCTCGATGAAGCCGATCTTCGCGGCTCGGTGCGCCTCAATTCGTTCCACGACATCAACTACCCAACCGTCATGGCGCTCGGGCGGACGATGGGCTGGGAGATGCCGGATCAAGTGGCGATCTGGGGAATTGAGATGGCGGTTTCGGATGAGTTCGGGGAGGAACTCACACCCGCGGTTTCGGATGCCGTCGCCACGGTCGTCCACGAAGTATTGGCGTTCCTCAACAGTGCGAACGCTGTGATCGATGAAAGGCCGGGTGTGCCGTGACCAAGCGAACCGCCGACCCGCGCTCCGGTCCCTCGGCTCCGGGTGTGCTCTCCAAGAGTGAACGAGACCTCCGCCGCGCGTTCCTTGCTGAGACCAACCGTATCCCGGGCGGCGGGCGGCTGGACCAATGCATCCAATGCGGCACCTGCACGGCTTCGTGTCCCGTGAGCTATGCGATGGACCTCACCCCGAGGCAGGTGATCGCAATGTTCCGCGCAGGTGGGATCGAGGAACTCCTGGAGAGCCGCTCGATCTGGGTCTGTGCCTCTTGTTATCAGTGCACGACACGTTGCCCGGCGGACATCCAGATCACGGATCTGATCTATGCGCTCAGGCGGATTGCCATCGAGAACGGCATCTTCCCGGATCGATTCCCATCCCATGTGTTCTCCGAGACGTTCATCGACATGGTGAAGCGGTACGGCCGCAGCTACGAGACGGGGCTGCTGCTCCTCTTCTTCCTCAGGACCAGTCCGATGGCGCTGTACGGATGGCGCCGAGCGGGTTTCGACCTGTGGCGCCACGGTCGTATTCGGTTGCGTCCGGAGAAGATCAAGGGGATCGATGGATTGCGTCGCATCATCGCGAAAGCGGAGACGTTCGATCTCCCTCAAGAGGTCGTGGAGCGCCAGAAGATCACAGATTCAGTCGGCTACGCGGCGATTGGAGGCAGCACGTGAGGTACACCTACTACCCGGGATGCAGCCTTCATGCGACGGGCGTGTCGTACGACAAATCGACGCGCGCCGTCTTCGACAAGCTGGGCGTCGACCTGGTGGAGCTCGAGGATTGGAACTGCTGCGGTGCGACCTCCTACACCTCGGTCAAGAAGACCGTGGCGTACGCGATCGCAGCCCGGAACCTGGCGCTCGCCGAACAATCCGGTGACGATGTTGTTGCGCCGTGCAGCGCCTGCTACTACGTGTTGAACAAGACGATCAAGAGAATGACCGACATGCCGGAGCTGCACGAGCAGGTCAACGCCGCGCTCGCGGAGGCCGGCCTCGAGGTCAACATGACGGTCCCGGTTCGCAAGCCGCTCGACGTGTTGATCAACGACATCGGGCTCGAGCGCATCTTGGCTCTCCAGACCCACTCGATCGCTGACTTTCGCCCGGCGTGCTACTACGGGTGCCAGATCGTGCGGCCGTACGGGGCGATCGATGAAGATCCGGAGTTGCCGATGTACATGGATCGAGTGTTCTCGGCGCTCGGAGCGAAGCCGGTGGACTATCCGCCCAAGGTGCGCTGTTGCGGCGGGATGCTGGTGGCCACATTTCCGGATGTCGCGGAGAAGCTGTGTACGGAGCTGGTGGATTGGGCGGTCGAAGGCGGTGCCAACTGCATCGTGACTGTCTGCCCCCTGTGCCAGGCGAACCTGGACCTGTTGAGCGTGAACACCAGCACGAATGGCAATGGGAACAAGATCCCGATCATGTACTTCACGCAACTCCTTGGGCTTGCCCTCGGATGCTCAGAGGCGGAAGTCGGCCTGAAGCACGGATTGGTGCCGGTGAAGATCGCAGCACCTCGCCTGTCGGCGACGATGGCGGGGGCTCCCTCGGGGCGAGGAGATCTGACATGACGACGATGGACGAACCCAGGATCGGCGTATACGTCTGTCATTGCGGCTTCAATATCGCAGCGACAGTGGATGTCGAGGCTGTTCGCGACGTCGCAGCCGAGCAGCCCGGGGTGGTTTGCGCGCGTGACTACGAGTTCATGTGTTCGAACGCCGGGCAGGATCTCATCAAGCGCGACATCGAAGAGGATGGTGTCAACAGGGTCGTGGTGGCAGCGTGCAGCCCGCTGATGCATGAGCCGACATTCCGCGCCGCCGGTGAGGAAGCCGGACTCAACCCGTATCTGGTCCATATCGCAAACATCCGGGAACAGTGCGCGTGGGTTCATGAGGACCGGGTCGCAGGCACCGCCAAAGCAGAGTCGCTGGTCAACGGAGCGGTGGCGCGGGTTGCACTCCATGAACCGCTCGAGGCGGCCTACGCCGACGTCAATCCAACGACGCTGATCGTGGGCGGCGGCATCGCCGGCATCCAAGCCGCACTCGACATTTCCGACGCCGGAAACGAGGTGTACCTCGTCGAGCGGCAGTCGACCATCGGTGGCATGATGGCCCGGTTCGACAAGACCTTCCCGACCCTCGACTGTGCCGCGTGCATTCTCACGCCGAAGATGGTCTCCGCCGACCGACGCGAGAACATCCATCTCCTCACCGAGAGTGAAGTCGAGTCCGTGGAGGGGTTTGTCGGCAACTTCAAGGTCACTGTGCGCGAGAAGGCCCGCTTTGTCACGGCAGACTGCACGTCGTGCGGCGAGTGCATCAAGGTGTGTCCGGTCTCCGTTCCGGATCCGTTCAACCAATTCATGTCGGAGCGCACTGCGATTCACAAGGCCTTCCCACAGGCGATCCCGAGCCTCTACACGATCGATCGGCAGGGCAAGCCGCCGTGTATGGAGGCCTGCCCGATCCACCAGAATGCTGCCGGATACATCTCCCTGATCGCCGAAGGACGGTTCTCCGAAGCCGCCAAACTCATCAGGCGCTCGAATCCGCTTCCCTTCATCTGCGGACGGGTCTGCTACGCGCCGTGCGAAGAGATCTGCAGCCGTGAGAACGTTGACGAGCCTGTGTCCATCAGAGCACTCAAGCGGTTCGCCATGGACTGGGAACGCGATCACGAGCCGGACGCGACGCCCGGACCGCCGGAACACAACTACACAGAGAAGGTGGCGGTTGTCGGGTCCGGACCCGCAGGCCTGACGTGTGCCTTCGACCTTGCTACCGAGGGCTACGACGTCACCGTATTCGAGAAACACGACCGCCTGGGCGGGATGCTCGCCGTTGGCCTTCCCAGCTACCGGTGCCCGCCTTGGATCGTCGAACGGGACATCGACTACGTTCGCCAACTCGGCGTTGAGATGAAGACGGGGACGGAACTCGGGCGGGACTTCACGCTCGACGACTTGACGGACAGAACAAACGGGTCCGGCTACAAGGCTGTGTTCCTCGCGATCGGCGCCCACGAGGGTATGCCCCTCGGAATCCCGAACGATGATGCCGCAGGCGTGATCTCCGGTATCGACTATCTCCGCAACATCAACCTTGGCCTGCCGCAGGAAACGGGTGCTCGGGTCGCCGTTGTTGGAGGTGGCAACACCGCGATGGATGCTGCGCGAGCCGCACGTCGCGAAGGCGCCGAAGTGACGGTTCTCTATCGGCGAACTCGTGCCGAGATGCCGGCCGAGGAGGACGAGTTTGAGGACGCCGTGGCCGAAGGCGTACGGTTCGAGTACCTGATCGCTCCGGTTGAGGTGCTGGTCTCCGAAGGTCGTGTGCGAGGACTCGACTGCGTGACGATGGAACTCGAAGAACCGGATGCGAGCGGCCGTCCGCGGCCGGTCCCGATACCGGGATCAAACCAGGAGCGCGAGTTCGACACCGTCATCCTGTCGATCAGCCAGCGTCCCGACACCGATTGGTACGGGAACGGAGACGACAAGTCCAGGACACTCACGTTCAGCGATTGGGGAACCCTCGAGGTTGATCCAGAGTCTCTACGCACGACGCTGCCCAACGTGTTCGCCGGGGGTGACGCCGTTTTGGGACCGGCGACCGTTGTTGAGGCGATGGGGCAAGGCCGGCGGGCCGCGGAGGCGATCGACCGCTATCTCCGAGGACGTCCTCTTGATCAGTTCACGAGCCAC
>CBFDAN010000187.1:0-4413 GCA_965602815.1 uncultured bacterium | reverse complement strand
CGACGAGTACGTACGCCGCAAGGCCGGGAAGGCAGGGGTTGCCTGATGAGAGGCTCACGTACAGATGCTCGGCGGCACCGCCACTTCCGGGTTCGCAAGAAGGTGCACGGCACCGCAACGCGACCCCGGCTCGCGGTCTTCCGCAGCAACCGCTACATCTACGCACAAGTTATCGACGACGATCAAGGTGTCACCGTTGCTTCCGCCTCGTCCAGGGAGGGGAAGCTCGCGAAGAAGACGCTGAACGTCGACACTGCAAACAAGGTCGGGGAGCTGATCGGCTCCCGAGCGAAAGATGCAGGGATCGAAGAGGTCGTCTTTGACCGTGGCGGCTTCGCGTACCACGGGCGCGTCAAGGCGCTGGCCGACGGAGCCCGCAAAGCCGGGCTGGAGTTCTAGGAGCGCTATGACGACTCGAGACAACAGAGACCGCAAAGACCGAAGAGAGCGCAGAGACCGCAGGGAGCGCCGCGAACCGGAGTTCGACGAGCGCGTCATCGCGATCAACCGCGTCGCCAAAGTCGTCAAGGGTGGGCGTCGTTTCTCCTTCACCGCACTTGTGACAGTCGGCAACGGCAAAGGCAAAGTCGGGATCGGATACGGCAAGGCCAAAGAAGTCCCCATGGCCATCCAGAAGGGCATGGAGATCGCACGGAAGAACATGTTTGACGTGCCGATGGCCGGACAGACGATCATCCACGAGGTGATCGGTCAACAGAGCGCCTCCCGGGTGCTCCTCAAGCCGGCTGCGCCGGGAACCGGTGTCATCGCTGGTGGCGCGGTTCGTCAGATCATCGAGGCCGCCGGTATCAGCGACGTGCTGTCCAAGTCCCTCGGTTCGCCAACCCACGTCAATGTGGCAAAGGCGACCGTCAACGCTCTCCAGGCCCAGCAACGCCCCGATGCGGTCGCCAAGGCCCGGGGCAAACGTCCAGAAGAGCTGTTCCCGCCCGCGCTGCTCGCGGCGTACCGGTCGGCCGAACTCATGAAGACTCAAGGCGGTAGCTGATGGCCGAGAGTCTGAAGATCACGCTGGTGCGCAGCACGATCGGCGAGAAGCCGAAGACCCGCGCAACCGTAGAAAGCCTCGGGCTGCGCAAGATCAATAGCACGACCTTGCGGCCCGACACACCGGATGTGCGCGGCATGGTGTTTCGTGCGAAGCACCTCCTCGAAGTGGAGGAAATCGGATGAAACTCCATCATCTCCGGCCCGCCGAAGGGTCGAAGAAGCGAAAGATCCGTGTCGGACGCGGTGAGTCCGGCCGGCGCGGCAAGACCGCAGGTCGTGGCACAAAGGGTTTGAAGGCGCGAAGCAAGGTACGGCGTGGTTTCGAGGGCGGGCAGATGCCGCTCCAGCGCCGGATGCCGAAGCTGCGTGGCTTCCGCAACCCGAATCGAGTCGAGTACGCCGTAGTCAACGTCGAACGTCTCAACGACTTCGACGCAGGTACCACGGTGACAGCGGACGACCTCCGTGTGCGAGGGCTCGTCAAGCATCGCGGCAAGGTCAAGGTCCTCGGAGAGGGCGACATCGACCGCGCTCTGACGATCAAAGCCCACGCTTTCAGTCTCGGCGCCGTAGAGAAGATCAAGGCCGCGGGAGGATCGGTTGAGGTCATTCAGGACTAGTCATCCTCGAATCCTTACTACCGTGCCCACCGCAGGCAAGAGGAGCACCCGAACCACATGCTGACCGCCTTCAGGAACGCGTTCCGGATCCATGATCTACGGAACAAGATCCTCTTCACGCTGTTCATCTTCGTTCTCTACCGATTCGGGACCACGGTCCCGGTGCCCGGCGTCGACCTCGACGCCATCAAGGAGTTCACCGACGCCGCCACCACCAGCGGGTTCGTCGGCTTGCTGAACCTCTTCTCGGGCGGGGCGCTGACGCGCCTTTCGGTGTTCGCACTGGGGATCATGCCGTACATCACGGCTTCAATCATCCTGCAGTTGCTCGCAGTTGTGATCCCGAAACTCCAAGCGCTTCAGGAAGAGGGCGAGAGCGGTCGGAAGGTCATCACGCAGTGGACCCGGTACCTCACCGTCATCCTTGCATTGCTTCAGTCGACAGGTTTCTCGTTCCTGTTCCATTCCGGCCAGCTGACCGGAGGCATCGACCTGATCCCCGACTACACGCCGCGCAATGTCATCATCATCGTCGTCACAATGACTGCCGGCACAGCGCTGCTCATGTGGTTCGGTGAGTTGATCACCCAGCGCGGCATCGGCAACGGCATGTCCCTGCTGATCTTCATCTCGATCATCTCCCAGATTCCGTCGCAGCTGGCAATCCTCAACGCCAACTCCCAGACCTACCAATTCGTCGTGATCATCGGAGTCATGGTCCTGTTGACGGTTGGGATCATCTACATCGAGCAGGGCCAGCGCCGAATCCCGGTTCAATTCTCGAAGCGGGTTCGTGGTCGCAAGGTCATGGGTGGTCAGTCGACCTACATTCCGCTGAAGGTGAACATGGCGGGCGTCATTCCCGTGATCTTCGCTACGTCGATCATGTACTTCCCTGCCCTCATTGCATCAGTGCTGCCGCCCGAAGGCTGGGGCGCCACGGTCCGCAACTGGATCGACACAAACCTCCTCTCGTCGAGCGGTGGGGGGTTCTCGCCGAGCCTCTGGTACATCTTCGTTCTGGCACTGCTCGTGGTGTTCTTCACCTACTTCTACACGGCTATCCAGTTCGATCCTGAGCGCCAGGCCGACATGATCCAGCGACAAGGCGGGTTCATCCCTGGGATCCGTCCGGGACGAGCGACCGTCAACTATCTGCAGTACGTGCTCAGTCGGATCACACTGCCCGGTGCAATGTACCTCGCGGTGGTCACGGTCCTGCCCTCGATCCTCGGTTGGATCTGGAACGTCCCGGTGGGGCTGTCCGGTGTCTCGATCATCATCGTGGCCGGTGTTGCCCTCGAGACGACCAAACAGATCGAGTCGCAGCTCATGATGCGGAACTACGAAGGGTTCCTGAGCTGAGCCGAGCGCCTGCGGCGCGGCGAGTTGGCAGCCGGACTCTGGCAGTGTGCCCGCCGTGTGTGGCAGTCGAGACCCGAGACCCGAGACTGCCCTCCTGTCTCGGGTCTGGCGTCTCGTGTCTCGTATCTCGTATCTCGTGTCTCGTGTCTCACATCCGCCTTGCCACGACGAAACCGCAACCGCCGAGCGGTAACCTACGGGCCTCTTCAACTAGGAGTTCTTCATGGGTAGACGCCTGTTGTTCCTTGGGCCACCCGGCGGTGGCAAGGGAACCCAAGCCAAGTTGGTAACGCGGGCACTCGGAATCCCCCACATCTCGACGGGAGACATGCTGCGCGAAGCCATGGAGTCGGGCAGCGAACTCGGGAAACGTGCTTCGGAGTACGTCCTGGTCGGCGACCTCGTCCCCGACGATCTTGTGGTTGCCCTCGTTGAAGAACGACTTGCTCGCGACGACGCCACCGGTGGATATCTCCTCGATGGATTCCCGCGGAATCTCCGCCAGGCGGAGGTTCTGACCGAGGTTGTTGGAGAGGATGCCATCAACACGATCATCTATCTTCGCGTCGAAGAGGACGAGATCATTCGGCGGCTGCTGAAGAGAGCTGAGATCGAAGGGCGAAGCGACGACAACGAAGAGACGATCCGGCACCGCCTCGAGGTGTTCCACGGTGAGACGGAACCTCTCGTCACCTACTACGGGGATCGCGTGCGGCGGGTTGAAGGATCAGGATCGATCGAAGACATCTTCTGTCGTGTCGCCTGCGAGCTGGCGTCCTGATGGTCGGAGCGAAGGTCATCTCGAAGAAGAAACCCGATGACTTCGCAAAGATGGAGATCGCCGGGCACTGTGTCGCGGCGATACACCAGGCCGTGCGGGAAGCAGCTGTCCCGGGTATCACCACTCGCGAGCTCGATGCAATCGCCGCGGCGGTCGTTCGTGAGCACGGATGTCGGCCCTCGTTCCTCGGATACCACGGCTTCCCTGCGACGATCTGCGCCTCTCCGAACTCCGCGATCGTCCACGGTATCCCAGACGGCTACACGCTGCGCAACGGAGACATCATCTCGATTGACGCCGGCGCGATCTACGAAGGATGGCACGGTGATGCGGCTTTCACGATGGCCATCGGCGACGTTCCCGAAGAGGTGCGGCGCCTCCTCGTTGTCACCGAAGAAGCACTGTGGAGCGGGCTGCGTATGGCGCGGCACGGCAACCGACTCGGCGACGTCGGCCACGCGATCGAGGCAACGGCGAAACCCCACGGCTATGGGGTAGTGCGCGAGTACATCGGGCATGGGATCGGGCGTCAGATGCACGAGGCGCCAAACGTTCCCAACTACGGCACTCCCGGCAAGGGTTTGAAGCTGAAGGCCGGCATGGCGCTTGCCATCGAACCGATGTTCAACCTCGGTA
>CBFDAN010000186.1:0-4421 GCA_965602815.1 uncultured bacterium | reverse complement strand
GTTCCGCGACACCTCGGAGCCATGGAGATGAAGCTGCCGGTACTCAGCCACGATTCCGCGTATCTCGAAGCCGCGTCGTCGTTGCTCAGCAGATGGCAGCCTGACGAACGCGTGGCAGAGGCAACCGCGTCAGTCGGGGATGCGACGATCGCAGGTTGTCCCAAGATTGATGAACACCTCGGCTGGCTCGTCCGCTCGCGTAGATCGGCGAAGGATCTGCGACGCCTGCAACGCCGTCGAACTCGAAGCAGTGACGATGTGGTCGTTCGATTCCAAGCCAGAATGCGCGTCTTGGAAGAGCTCGGGTACGTCAAACGGTGGGTGCTGTCGGAAAAGGGTGAACGCCTCCGGCGCGTCTACAGCGAGCTCGACCTCCTCCTCACCGAGACGGCCACCGACGGTCTTTTCGATGGGCTCAATCCTGCCGAGTTTGCCGCCGTGGTGTCCATGTTCACATTCGAACCGCGTAGAGCCGACCCTGAAGATGTCCGGCTTGTCGGGACCGCGGCTGATCGATGGGCCCAGATTGAAGACGCGTGGAGGACTGCAACCGCCGTCGAAGAGCAGCAGCGTGTCCCTGCCACACGGCCCCCCGACCCGGGGTTCGCCCCGCTCGCCTACGGTTGGGTCTCCGGCGCCGACCTTGAGGGACTCTTCGGAGAAGATGACTTCGCCGCAGGGGACTTCGTCCGAAATTGCCGACAGCTCCTCGACCTCATGCGCCAGATTCGTGACGCGTACCCCTCGCTCTCCACCGCCGCGAGCGCCGCGATCTCTGCAACTGATCGCGGCATCGTGGCTGTTGGAGGTCGGGCATGAGTATTTGGTGGGTGGTGGTGAACCCGGCGGCAGGACGGGGACGTGACCTCACGCGGCGCGTCGAGGCGGCGCTCGAGACGCGGGGGATCGATTGCGAGATCCGGACGTCGGAGACCGCCGAGGCGATTGCTGGGATTGTGCAGGAAGGCCGGGATCTTGGGTATCGGTCGTTCGGCGCGGTCGGAGGAGACGGGACCGCCAATCTCGTTCTGAACGAACTCATTCGTCACGACTGGCCCGTCCCCCCGACACTCGGGATCCTTCCAGCGGGATCAGGGAGCGACTTCGTTCGTACGTTTGCGATCCCCAATCAACTCGAAGCGGCGGCCGATCACTTCGTCAATGACGATCGCTACCCGGTCGATGTCGGGAGACTGAGCGGTTCGTTCGGCGAGCGCTACTTCCTGAATGCCGCCAACGCGGGGATCGGCGCTCGCACGGTGCTTGAGGCGAGTCGCCTTCCCGACCGCCTCGGCTCGCGGCGCTATCTGGCCGGCTTCTGGTTGGCGCTCGCTCGAACACGACCAGACGACATCCGAGTTGACAGTGACGGAAGGACCATCAGGACAGTCGGGTGGAACGTGGTCATCGCGAATGGCCAGTTCTTTGGAGGCGGAATGAACGTTGCTCCAAGAGCCGCAACCGCGGACGGGCGCTTCGATGTGCAGGTGTTTTCCGGTCCGAGGAGGATTGCCCCCATCGTCATCCGCAGGGTTGTCCGGGGCACGCATCTCACCCATTCGGCGGTGCGACGCACCACGGGGAATCGAATTGCGGTCGACGTTCCACCCGAATGGCTGATTGAGGCCGACGGTGAGGTCATAGGAATCGGACCCTTCTCGGCAGAGGTCCATCAAGGTTTGCTGAACTTCAAGATCTGAATCCGTCGCCGGAAGCCGAATCGCTGTGTATGCTCCCCGGCCGCAGGAGGTTGCACCCATGGCTACCGACGAAACCTTCGAAGAAGATTCAGCCGAGGACCTACTGGAAGCGGATGAGGAACTTCCGGAGGAGGAACTGATCGAGGAGACGCTCGACGCGGATACCGACAAGACGGACGACGCCGAGGCGGAGAGCGGCGCGGTCGAGGATGAGGCATTCGACGAGCTCGAGGCTGAAGAGCTCGAGATGCTCACCGAGGATGAAACCACCGAGACTCTCGTGGTCGACGAAGCGGCCGAAATGCGTGCCATCCGGCGCGCCGAACTCGCCATGGACCAGCAGGGTGTTGTGGAAGCGAGCGAAGGTGAATTCGTCTGCTCGAATTGTTTCCTCGTACTCAAGACGAGCCAACTCGCCAACCCACGTAAGAGGATCTGCCGAGACTGCGCAGGCTGAACGGCGTGGGTCGTCGCGCAATGCGCGAACGCCGTTGCTCTTCGTTCGCAACCGCCGGATGTCGCGCCTTTCGCGGCGGCGCGATTGAACAGCTTTAGCCTGAGTCGCGTGACTCGTCCGGCTACGCCTTCCAGGTCGAGATGGCCTGGCGGGCTCAGGTTGCCGGGCTACGGATCGCCGAGGTGCCGATCCGGTTCGAAGAACGTGAAGCTGGCGACTCCAAGATGTCCACCGGAATCGCCATCGAAGCCGTGCGCCTGGCAACCCGGTGGGGATGGGAGAAGCGCGTGAGGCGGAAGCGTTGGGCCCGGGCCTCGGTTGCGATCCCGACTGGCAACCGAGGAATGACTGAAGAGCAAGGACAAGAGAAGAAGGATCCGAACCCCCCCTTTGTCCTTCGCGTTTGGTCCTGTTCACTTTCCCACGCGAGGCACGGCATGATGAGGCCATGACGCCAACGCCATTCATGCTCGTGACCGCGAGAACGGCGCAGATGGACGACATCAGCGACCTGAAGCGCCTCTATGCGGAACTCGCCGAGGAACAGCGCGCGATTCGCGCGATCTGGCCATACGCCGACGGTCTGCCGGAGCCGGTGGAGGGGTCCCTGAGCGAGATGTTGAGGCGCCCGGACGCGGTTGTGATCGTCGGGGACATTGACGGCGTCCCTCTCGGATTCCTGGTGGGTGTCGAACAGGCGCTCCTCTATCCGATGGGCGATCGCCGCATCGGCGTTGTGCACCTCGTGTTCACCGATCCCGGGGCGCGAGGAGTCGGCGTGGGCGCCGCCATGCTTCGATTCGCCCTGGACGCCTTTCGCGAACGCGGCATCGACCTCTTTGACGCTCGCGTCAGTCCCGGACACCGCCTGGCGAAGAACTTCTTCGAGTCCAACGGCTTCAAGGCTCGGTCGATCACGATGCATCGTGGAGAAGCCGGGTTCGAACCAGCTCCGACTGGACCCCTTGCATGATTGAGGATCTTCAGAGCGACAGTCCAAAGACCTTCGTGTTCGATCTCGATGGTGTGGTGTACGTGGATCACACAGGGGTGCCGGGTGCAGGTGATGTCCTGACATCCCTCGATCGAGCCGGGCACCAGGTGCTGTTCGCGACCAACAACTCGTCGCGTGCGGCGGCTGCGGTGGTGGAGAGCATCCGCTCTCGCACCGGATACCGGGCCAATGCCAATGACGTCATTACGTCCGGGCTGGCGGCGGCTGATCTCCTCCGAGACGACGAGGAGACTTGCTTCGTGTTCGGCTCGGACGAGCTCGAGCAAACGCTCGTAGCCGCGGGGATCGAGGTGACGTCAGATCACGCACTCGCAACGGCGGTAGTCGTCGGCCTTGACCGAGGCCTCTCGTATCAGCGCTTGACGAGTGCCGTACTAGCCGTGCGACGCGGTGCCCGCTTCGTCGCGACCAACGACGATGCGACCTACCCGGCACCGGAAGGCCAATACCCGGGGTGTGGGGCGCTCGTGGCGGCCGTTGAACGCGCAACGGGGATTCGCCCCGTCGTATGTGGGAAACCGAATCCACCCATGCAGGCCCTGATCGAACGCAGAATTGAGCATCCCGAGGTCTGGATGGTGGGCGATCGAACCGAGACCGATCTTGCGTTGGCGAACCGAGCCGGTTGGGGGAAGATCCTGGTTCTGACCGGTGTGTCCGAGGGGGATGAAGGGTTCGCTCATGGCGTGCACCCACACCACACGATCGACTCTATTGCTGACCTCAGCAACCTCATGTCCACGGAAACAGGCGAGGCCGGGGGATAATGACGCTATGACCCACAATCAAGAAACACAGGCAGACGCAACCGCCGAGGACCTTGACGATCTCGAGGCGAAGCTGGAACACACAGATGCCACCGATGCTCCCGAGACCGCCGAGCAGGTGGCGCGCCTCCTCGGAAACGCCCTCGACGACATCGACGGCGGCAGCGGGGGCGGCACACCCTGACCAGGCGACGCCTCGACGCCGAACTCGTGCGGCGGAAGCTGGTGCAATCCCGCACCGAAGCTCGCCGCGTGATCGACGAGGGGAGAGTGCGGGTCCGAGGAAATCCGGCACCGAAGCCGTCGACGCTGGTCGCCCCTGAGGATCCAGTCTCAATCGACGGTCCGCCCGCACGGTTCGTCAGCCGCGCCGGAGCGAAGCTCGATGGCGCGATCGAAGCGTTCAGCGTTCCGGTCGAGGGCCGCACCGCGATCGACGTAGGTGCATCAACTGGAGGGTTCACCGATTGCCTGCTACAGCG
>CBFDAN010000185.1:0-4448 GCA_965602815.1 uncultured bacterium | reverse complement strand
TGGGCGATGCCCAGAACTCCGGCGGCTTTCTCCAGAACCGTGTCGGCGATGAACTGGCGTATCAACCGCTTCGAGCCGTTCACCGCACGTATCGCAGAGCTTCACCCGGGCGCCGATGCGACGCAGCAGTTTTGCGACTACCTCAACTTCCGGTTCGCGATCGCGTCGGAACGCGGACGAGACATCGACAGCGCAGTCGCATTCGAGGAGTGGATCGAGGCGGGGATGCCGGGGTTCGATCCGCTGATCACATCCCTGGAACAGGACTCGCTCCCGTAACACCGCCATCCACCGGCAGGACCGCGCCGGTGATCCACGACGCCGCCTCGGACGCAAGGAACAGAACAGCAGCGGCAACGTCGTTCGGCTCACCGATGCGCTTCAGTGGATGAAGCGCCGCGGTGTGCTCCTCGATTCCGTCCCACAGCACCGCGGAGAGCCGCGTGCGCACGACCGCCGGGGCCACGGCATTCACTCGCACACCCGGAGCCAATTCGTAGGCGAGTTGGCGCGTGAGATGGATCAGCGCCGCCTTCGAGACGTTGTATGCCCCAAGGGCGGACCCGGGTTGGAGTCCCCCGACCGATGCGATGTTGACGATCGAACCACCCGATTTGCTCATCGACTGACGCCACACCTCACGCGTCCAGACGAGTGGCGCCCGCTGGTTCACCGCCCAGGTCTTGTCGACCGCTCCGAGGTCGACGTCGACCAGTGGCCCAGCGGACGGGTTGGTCCCGGCGTTGTTCACGAGAATGTCACAGGATCCAAGCCGTTCGACGACCTCACCGACAGCGCGCGCTGCGGCCTCCTCGTCGTCGACACGTGCTTCGATGGGAAACAGTCGGTCACCGTGCCCCAGGCGTGAAGCAACCCCCGCGAGGTTCTCGGAACGACGCGAAGTAACGGCAACCCCGCGCGCCCCGGACGCGAGGAATTCCGCAGCAATGGCTTCTCCAATCCCTCGACTGCCGCCGGTCACGAGCACAACCTGCTCATCGAATCGGATGTCCATACACGCCCCGTTCAGTGTCCGCCTCGTCGAACGCCACCGTACTTCATCCGGGTGTCCTCGATCCTCGCGACCGGGACATCTTCTCCGCCCTCCCGGAACCCGGCGTCCACGACTTCCCCAAGGAAGAGATCATGAGTTCCGGCTTCGATCACCTGGGCAACCCGACACTCGAGCCAGGCGACAGCCTCGTCGAATATCGGAACGCCGGTCAGGCCGTTCCGAACCGGGCGGCCGTTGAGCGTCTGGCCGTCTCTTTCGGCCGGCTTCGAGAACTTCCGGAACACACGGGTGTCCTCGCGATCCCAGAGATTGACCGAGAACGCCGAGCCGTCACGAACCAACCGATTCGTCACTGCCTTGCGATCGATGGAGACGGCGATGAGCACCGGCTCCATCGACACTTGGGTTACCCATGACTGGGTCATCCCGTTCCATTCCTCACCGTCACGAGATCCGATCAGACACAAGGCGTTCGGTATCGACCAGGTCACGGCGTTGACGGTCTTCGCGTCCATCATTCCTCCCGGGGTCGTCGCGTGTATCGACACCCTAGAATGGTGTAATGCACGTGCTCATCGCGACATCGGGCGTACTCAGCCCGGAACCGGTTGTTGAGTTCACCCGCCACCTCCTCGGACAGAATGGTCGAGTCACGCTGATCACCGTCATCGAAGTCCCCCGAGCCTTCCTCGAAGATCTTCATGCCTCCGACGGCCGGCCGCTCTCATCCGAGGATGGTCGCGAAGAAGCGGTCACTCGTTACCTCGAGGAACGCGGTCGGAAGTCCGTTGAGCCCGTACGGATCGCCCTCGAGTCCGCACAGATTCCATCCGAAGTGCGTTTTGTTGAAGGAGACGATGCTGCGACGGGAATCACGCAGGCAGCCAACGCGCTCGATGCCGACGTGGTCGTCCTCGGAGCCACCCGACCCATCTTCAATCGGGACGCGTGGGAGAGCATCTCAGCACGCGTCATGCTCGAGTCCGGTCGAACGGTGCTGGTCGTGCCTGCGCCGCCGAGAGACGACGCCATTGAGCCTCGCGAGCTTGGAGATATGGAACCCGGATCCATCCAGGGGTGATTCGCCCCAGCCACCCTCGCGTCAAGGAGCCGGAACTGCCGCGATCATCGTGACACCGCAGAAGCCAACGACGGAGTCGTGTGCCGCGATCTCGACGCTCGTCGACGTCTCGGGGATCTGAACATCGACGAGCGACCGGGTGAACGGCTGCTCATCCACGTGCGGGTGCGCCAGGATCCTGGTGCCGACGACCTCACCGTCCGTCGTTCGCACCTCCCACGCGTCGGCGTAGCGATCCCACCCGGTGTCGGCACTCCGAACTGTCGCGGTCACGACGAATCGACTCCCCGAACGCTCCACAGTCGCGTCGACCACGTCGGCGCATCCCTCCACCGGCGTGGCAGTTTCAGCCACGCTGTCGTCGGAGCTGCATCCAGCCCCGAACACCGCCACCGCGACAGCGGCAAGACCGAGTAGGACGTTCTTCCGTCGTCGTGCTCGTTCCGACCCGGTTGAACGAGAATGACCCGTTCGCGAACCGTTACTGAGCAACCTTCTCATCCGACGGACTCACATCGCAAATCAACCACCGATCCTTCTTCAGCAATGGCTCGCTGGAGTGTGTTGCAGGCGGCAACAACCCGGGGTTGCGCATCGGAGAAGCCCGAACCTGCGATGGCACGGTCGATGTCATCGAAGGTCGTTGCCACGGTGAGGTTCGAGACTAGCTGGGCGATGCCCGATCGTGAGGCCTCGAGAGCCACGATGTAGGCGCGGTGTTCCGTTTCGAGATCGGATGGCGCATCGAGCACATCGAGGTCCCGGACGTAACGGTCGAGCGCGTCGCCGATCCCCGCGAACAGCATCGATGCAAGCCTGGCCGTCTCGTCGATCGCAGCCTCTACGAGTGCTTCGCCCTCGAAGTCGCGCTGAAGTCGGACAACGGCAACGTCGAGGTCTGAGGTGTTCCGATCCGCAAGGTCGGTGACCTCATCCGCGTATGTCCCGGCTCGATCCTCGACCATCGGCGCATACTCGTCGACGGAGAGACCATCACCTGAACACCCGGAGATGAGGGCAACGCTGAGAACGAACGTGGTGACTAGGCGTCTCACGACACCAGCAAATCACTCAGCGGCAGGAACGAGTCCACGATCGCGCCGCAGACCGCGTCGGTGACCGATGCGTGGCAGAACAGTTCGTATCGGAGACCGGCATCGGTCCACCCGAGGCTCAGCCCATCCGGCACGATGATCGGGACCACGTCGCTCTTCGCTGCGCCGATTCCGTCGGGCGCTATCCCGACTCGAAGCACACCAAGTTGACCGCTGTCTGCCGTGTACGGCTCAACGGTCCAGAACCCGAACGCGGCGGAGGTGTCGGGGTCCAAGAGGCCCGACGCCGGGTCGTAGACAAGCTGGCTCGTGACCCACCGTATGTCCTCGGGAACGGCCTCCGGAAAGCGTATCGTCGGGAGCGCCGTGGCGATTTCCACTCGACTCGCCTGTACGAATCGGCTGCCCAACTGGCGGTTCCAAACCGTGGCAATCATGGCCTGAGGCTCGCCGGAAGAGTCAGCCGGTTCGATGTCGTCGTTCACCCAAAGGACGTCGGTCGCTCCGACGAGGCCTTCATTCCCCACCTCGACGACCACCGGAGGTGACGTTGTCGTTGGCAGCGTTGCGGCCGTAACCCAGGCGCCGGACCTCTCGCCGACACCTGCAAGCGGACCAGATTCGCCGCAAGCGCCCAGCACAAGCGGGAGTGCGGCGATCAACCACACGATGAAAAGAAGACGCTCGCTCAACACGGCGTCAAGTGTGCCACCGTTCCACGGATACCGACGGTCATCTCCCTACGATCGCCCGATGCCCCACCACACGATTTCCGTGGCCGCTTCGGGGTATCAGGATGCCACCGGGCTCGATACCGGAGTCTCGCACGCTCTTCTGGAGCGGGTTGCGGCCGGTGAGCTTCCCGAGGTGTTCCGCATCCACACGCCGTCCAGGGTTGTTGCTTTCGGCAAGCAGGATCGGCTGGCCGCCGGATTCGGTCGTGCGCTCGACATCGTGCGCGATCACGGCTATAACCCGATCATCCGCATGCCCGGCGGACGCGCCGCCGTATTCCATGAGGCGACCATTGCGTTTTCGTGGACCATTCCAACCCCCGACCCTGTCCGTGGTATCCGCGAACGGTTCGAGGCTGCAACCTCCGTGGTCACTCGCGCCCTCGAACGTATCGGCCTCTCCTCAGCGGTCGGGGAGATCCCCGGTGAGTATTGCCCGGGCGAATTCAGCATCAACCACGCCGGGACAGTGAAGCTCGCGGGCTTGGGCCAACGCCTTGCTCGTCATGCCGCACACATCGGCGGCGTGCTCGTAGTTGGCAACACCGAGGCGATCCGAGACG
>CBFDAN010000184.1:0-4462 GCA_965602815.1 uncultured bacterium | reverse complement strand
TTCAGAGGACGAGCCATTTTCGGAGATGGAAAAAACGGCCGACGAACTTCGCAATCTCGAAGTGGCCTGGGTGGTCGCGGCCCACACGAAATCGAATGCAGTTGTTGTTGTCAATGACGGGGCGGCGGTCGGCGTAGGCGCGGGCGATCAGAGCAGAGTTGGGGCGGCGGAGCGGGCGCTTGCAAAGGCAGGAGAGCGGAGTCTCGGGGCCGTCGCAGCCAGCGACGGATTCTTCCCGTTCCGCGACGGCATCGACGCCCTCGCAGAGGCCGGGATCACGGCGATCGTGGAACCGGGAGGCTCGGTCAGAGACGACGAGGTGATTGAAGCTGCCAAGGAACACGATGTCGCGATCATGTTCACGCACAGGAGGCATTTCCGACATTGAGCGCACTCATTCTCTCCGGGAGCACAGTTGCGGCAACGGTCCGAGCCGACATCACAGACCGAGTAGCCGCGCTGGGTGAACGCGGTCGCAGCGTCGGACTTGCGACGGTTCTCGTCGGCGATGATCCCGGATCTCAGATCTACGTCAGAAACAAACACCGGGCTGCTGAGGCGGCAGGGATTGTGTCGATCGACCGAAGGCTGGCTGCGACGGCGTCCCAGATCGAGGTCGAAGCCGCGATCGCGGATCTGAACGCCGACGATCGAGTCAGCGGAATGATCGTGCAACTTCCGCTGCCGGACGGTCTTGATGGAGGATTGGCGGTGGAGACGGTCGATCCGCGCAAGGACGCCGACGGGCTGCATCCATTCAATCTCGGCCAACTCGTCCTGTCGCGGCCCGGCCCGGTTCCCGCAACACCGGCCGGCATCATGATGATCCTGGAACACTACGGGATCGACATCGCGGGGAAGACAGCCGTGGTCGTGGGTCGGTCGTTCCTCGTAGGCCGCCCCCTCGCACTTCTCCTTGGCGCGAAGGGTGTGGACGCAACCGTGATCCAGGCCCATTCACGCACGCCCGACCTGGCGGGCGTGTGTCGCGAGGCAGATATCCTGGTGGCCGCCGCAGGTCAACCGAAGATGTTCGGCGACCGCTTCGTGAAGCCGGGGGCAACGGTCATCGACGTCGGAATCAATCGGACCGAAGACGGTCTTGTTGGAGATGTCGATTTCGACGCCGTTGTCGGAATTGCCGGGGCGATCACGCCCGTCCCCGGCGGCGTCGGGCCGATGACGATCGCCACGCTGCTGGCGAACACCGTGGCGCTGGCTGAAGCGAAGGACGACTGAGACGAGGCGGGACCACCCGCCGACGAAAGGTGAGGCGACATGGGTTCAGCAATCACGATGACCGACGCAGGTCTCGACGTCCCGAACGACCCGATCATTCCATTCATCGAAGGTGATGGAATCGGGCCGGACATCTGGGCTGCGGCCGTACGCGTCCTGGACGCTGCCGTCGACCAGGCGTACGGGGGTGATCGCACGATCGAGTGGAAGGAAGTCCTGGCCGGACAGAAGGCGTTTGACGCGACCGGTGAATGGCTGCCAGATGCCACCGTCGAAGCGTTCCGTGGGTACCTCGTTGGCATCAAGGGCCCGCTGACGACCCCCGTCGGTGGCGGCATCCGCAGCCTCAACGTGGCGTTGCGCCAGATCCTCGATCTGTACGTCTGCCTGCGGCCCGTGCGCTGGTACACGGGGGTCCCGTCCCCGGTCAAACAGCCCGCACTCATCAACATGGTGATCTTCCGGGAGAACACGGAAGACGTCTACGCCGGCAAAGAACTCGAAGCCGGGTCCGACGACGTCGAGAAGCTGCTCGCTTTCCTTTCCGACACGTACGACTGGGACATTCGGGCCGACAGCGGCATCGGCATCAAGCCCGTGTCGGAGACCGGCACAAAACGACTGGTTCGAGCGGCGATCGAATACGCAGTCGAATACAACCGTCCCACCGTGACGCTGGTGCACAAGGGCAACATCATGAAGTTCACCGAAGGGGCATTCCGCACGTGGGGGTACGAAGTCGTGCGCGACGAGTACTCCGACGTAGCAGTCGGCTGGGACGACTGCGGTGGCGACCCCGGGGACAAGATCCTCGTGAAGGACGTCATCGCCGACGCGTTCCTCCAACAGATCCTCACCCGTCCGGGGGAGTACGACGTTATCGCGACGATGAACCTCAACGGTGACTACATCTCCGACGCTCTCGCAGCCCAGGTCGGCGGGATCGGGATCGCACCGGGCGGGAACATCAACTACGAGACCGGCTACGCCGTCTTCGAGGCGACCCATGGAACGGCGCCGAAGTACACCGGTCTGGACAAGGTCAACCCGGGATCGGTGATCCTCTCTGGTGAGCTGATGCTCCGCTACATGGGATGGACCGAAGCAGCCGACCTGATCGTGAAGGGGATGGAAGCTGCAATTGCCGAGAAGATCGTCACCTACGACTTTGCCCGCCTCATGGACGGAGCCACCGAAGTGAAGACGAGCGAATTCGGCACCGCGATCATCGAGAGGATGTAGAGAGCCGATAGCGAGGCGATCGCGTTTCGGCTCCTCTCCGAAAGCTGGGTAGCGAGACATAAGACCCGAGACATGAGACTTGAGACATGAGGCTGTCTCGGGTCTCTTGTCTCCTTGTCTCATGCCGCGACCGACAGTCTCCTCAGCCGCGCCGCGGGCGTCTTTCACGAACTAGCCTTGCACCGAACCACACAGAGGAGGGTTTGGGATGAGCAAGGTCACCGTTGTCGGGGCCGGGAAGTACGGATCGACGACCGTCCAGCGCCTTGCCGAGGCCGATGTTGCGGACGAGGTCGTCATGATCGACATCGTCGAAGGTTTGCCGCAGGGCCTCGCTCTCGACATGAACCAGTCTCGGCCGGTGCTGGGCTACCGCACGCTGGTCACCGGAACGAACGACTACGCCGATACCGCAGGGAGCGACGTTGTTGTGATCACGGCAGGTCTGCCTCGAAAGCCGGGCATGAGCCGGATGGACCTCCTCGGTGTCAACGCCAAGATCGTCAAGGGAGTGACGGAGCAGGTGGTCGCCTACTCGCCGGAGTGTGTGATTGTTGTGGTCACGAACCCGCTCGATCAGATGACCACACTTGCCGCTGAGGTCTCCGGCTTCCCCAAGAACCGGGTGATCGGGCAGGCGGGAATGCTCGATTCGGCGCGTCTCGCACACTTCATCTCCGAGAGGACGGGCGCGGACATCCTTTCGGTGGAGGCCGTGACGCTCGGCAGCCACGGCGAGACCATGGTTCCGGTGCCGTCGTTGTGTGAGGTTGACGGGGAGGCGCTCGGCGACGTGTTGGACGACGAGGCGATCGAGGAGCTTGTCGATCGGACACGCAAGGGCGGAGCCGAAGTTGTAGCCCTTCTCAAGACGGGTTCGGCCTACTACGCCCCTTCGGCTGCTGCGGCAGCGATGGTGGAGGCGATCATCACCGACAGCGGCGTCGAAATGCCGGTGTGTGCATGGGTTGCCGGCCAATACGGTATCGACGATGTCTATCTCGGCGTGCTGGCGAAACTCGGTGCCGGCGGCGTTGTCGAGGTCTACGAAGCCCCGCTGACCGACACCGAGACGAAGGGGCTCCAGGAAGCTGCTGTTGCGGTGAAGGCCAAGGTCGCAGAGATGACCGACGTCGACTACTAGGACGACAGGTCCACGCACCGACTACCGATAGTGATGCCCCGGGCAGGAGGTGTTCGGGCCGTCGTGGTGCCGATCTCACTCGAATCGGGCGGCAATCGCGCTCCGAGATCCGCGCTCCGTCGATTGTCGCCGAGGAAGGACAGAGTCCTTGCCCTGCAAGAGTTCTTGCCCACGCGCAAGGGCACCGGTAGGGTTACATCGCTGTGATTCACCTCAGCATCTTCGACCAACTAGGGAGGTCTCTGTGAACAAGGGTGAGCTCATCGACGCTGTCGCTCGCAATACCGGCGAGTCGAAGGCGACCGCTGCCAAGGTCATTGACGAAACGCTCGATGTCATCGTGTCCGGCGTCGTGACCCAAGGCAAGGTCCAGATCACCGGATTCGGGACGTTCGAGGCTCGTGACCGCAAGGCACGTATCGCTCGGAACCCGCAGACCGGTGCGGAAGTACCGGTCGCGGCGACCCGCGTGCCGGCTTTCAAGGCGGGCAAGGCGTTCAAGGATCAAGTCAAGCCCGGCTGATCTGCGAAACGAAGCCAAACAACGGAGAAGGGGCGCTATCGGCGCCCCTTCTCCATTGGGTGAGTGGGAAGTAGTAGGAGGGGTTGAGCGTCCTGGGTGGATGCGGGATTCGAGACACGAGACAGAAGACTCGAGATTCGAGAGTCGAGATTCGAGACAAGAGACCCGAGACCCGAACCGCCCCCGGCACAGGCAGGAATCAATCCGTCTCCGCAGCCGGGCCGCGTCGGAGTCCACACCGCAAGACACGGCCCACGTGAGTCTCGAATCTCGAATCTCGAATCTCGGGTCTCGAATCTCGCATCCACTCCGTC
>CBFDAN010000183.1:0-4475 GCA_965602815.1 uncultured bacterium | reverse complement strand
TCGAATCACCAAAGTGATCCGCTTCCTTGGACACGTCGATGCCAACGGTTCGCGGCTTCTTGTCTCAACGACCACCGACGATCCGTTCCGGCTCGTCCGGGACGCGCTTGCGGAGACGGGTGCGGGGATGCGGTCGATGGGGCCGAAAGCCACGACGCTCGAGGACGTGTTTCTGGAAGGGAGCGAATCGTGACCGAGCGAGGTGTCGTATTCGATCTCGGCTACGTCCCGTATGAGGGCGAGCGTCGGGCGCGGCGCGGTGCGATCGCGACGACATACCGCGACGGCATCTACCGGGTGTTCGGGATCCGCCGCAGAGCGCGGAAGAAGATCCTTCCATGGATGCTGGTAGTGCTCGCCCTGCTGCCCGCGGTCGTGTTCGTGGGATTCGCATTCCTGCTGTCGACGTTCTCACCTGAGGCCGACTCACCGTTCGGTGGCCACGGCGAGTACTTCTCGATCACGGGCGGGATAGTCCTGCTGTTCGTGGCCCTCGCAGGGCCCGAGTTGCTCATCCCAGATCGCAGGGAAGGGGTCCTCGCCATCTACTCGTCACGGCCCCTCAAGCCGGATGACTACATCGGGGCTCGAGCCGCGTCGCTCCTCACGGTTGTGGCCGGCTTCATGCTCATCCCCCAGGTGCTGATGTACATCGGATTCGCCGCCCTCTCGTCGGATGGCTTCTTCAGCGCACTCGTGGACAACGCCGATGAGATACCCAAGATCCTTGTGACCACCGTCGTCTACGCAGTCGCGATTGCGCCGCTTGTACTTCTGATCTCGACCATTGCGTCACGCAAAGCGGCGGCAACCGGCATCTACCTCGGTGTGTTGATCGTCGGTACAGGACTCGCCGCGGCGCTCGTCGAAGCGACCACACTCCCTGGGAGTCGCTACGCAGCCCTCCTCGCGGTCGGTGAACACGCGGACTTCGTCCGGGATTGGATCTTTGGCCTGGCCGTGTCAAGCGACCGAGTTATGGCCAACGCCGGATTCGATCCGTGGGTGTCTCTGGGAGTGATCGCGGCCATCGCCGTCGCGTCTTCGATCTTTGTCGTCTGGCGATACCGGAGGCTGATGTGACGGCCAACCCCGCACTCGTCGAATCGCCCACGGTTGAACTGGACGACGCCTCGAAGTGGTTCGGCCAGAAGGTGGCCGTGTCCAACGTCACATGCTCGTTCGGCCCAGGCGTCACCGGGTTGCTCGGCCCGAACGGAGCCGGGAAGACGACGATGCTCCGCATGCTCACCGGATTGATCCGGCCGTCCCAAGGGTCGGTGCGCGTCCTCGGCGTCTGGCCACGGACGTCACCGTCGGTGTATGCCGATGTCGGGCTGGTCCCGGAGGAAGCGGCCGTGTATCCATCGCTCACGGCACGCGAGTACGTCCGGTACGCCGCAACCCTCTCCGGCATCGCCGACGTAGCCGAGGCGACCGACCGCGCAATCGACACGGTTGGACTCGGTGAACCTGCCGACCGCAAACTCGCCGGCTATTCGAAGGGGATGAGACAGCGTGCCAAGGTCGCCGCCGCACTCGTGTCCGACCCACAGATTCTGCTGCTCGACGAACCGCTCAACGGGACCGACCCGGTGCAGCGCCTCCATCTGATCAACTTGTTCCAGCGCCTCGGCGCCGAGGGGCGCACCTTGATCGTCTCGTCGCACATCCTCGACGAGGTCGACCGCATGTCGGATCGCGTGATCGCAATTGTTGACGGGCGTCTCGCGGCGGCCGGCGATGTGGCAGCGATCCGCGAAGCCATGACAGACATCCCATACCGGGTCCGAATCGAGTCCGACACCGGGCGGGTACTGGCGGCCCGACTCCTCGAAGAGGCGCTCGTACACGGTGTGTCGGTCGATGACCGGATTCTGCTCGTAGAGACCAGCGACCTCGCTGCACTGGGACGCCGGGTCCCGGCAGTCGCCCGTGAGGTTGATGCGAGGATCACCTCCTTCCAGCCCGAAGACGCCTCGCTCGAAAGCGTGTTCCGCTACCTGGTGAGGCGCTGATGCGGGCGGCATGGGCCATCACCAGCACGACGGTCAAGCAGCTGCTCGGCGTTCGGCGGATGATCGTGTTTGGCCTCGCTGAACTCGCACCCGCCGGTGTGTTCCTGCTCATGACCCAAACGTTGGCCGAGGAGGCGGCGCTCGACCGCCTTCTCGGAATGGTTGCCGCGCTCTACTTCCCGCTCCTTGTCCCGATCGTGACGCTGATCGTTGCGGCCTCGGCCCTCGGCGATGAACGTCGAGACGGCACACTCTCATTCCTGGTACTCCGCCCGATCCCCCGGTCCGTCGTCGCTCTCTCGAAGTCCGCAGGCGCCGTCATCGTGGCGGCCGGTCTCAACGCCCTCGGGGCCCTTGCCCTGTCCGCGGTCTACGCAGTCGAGACCGGATCGTGGAGCATGGTGGTCCCGCTCGTCGTCGGAGGAGTAGTTGCAAGCGTCGTGTACGCGGCACTCTTCGTGCCGCTCGGCTTCTTCACCGACAGGGCCGTCCTCGCCGGCTTGGCCTTCGTCTTCATCTTCGAGAATTCCGTGGTGAGCGCCCTCAGTGGCCTGTCGTCGCTCTCGCCATGGAGAATCGGCTTGTCGGCATTCGCAGGTCTCGCCCCGGGCGAGGTCTCAGACGAGTTAGCCGACTTCGGTGCCGCAAGCCTGTCAGGTTCCGGTGCCGCGCTCTTCAGGACCGTCTTGATCGCCGCGATCTCGGTCGGCGCGACCACGATGGTGCTCCGCAGACGCGATCTGGCGTGAGTGACAGCGATCTCGGTCCGCGACGATCTACGATCGTGAGAACATGAGCCGCTCCACGGACCGTCTGCAACGGAGCAGGATCGGCATCGCCGCCCTCATCGTTTCCGGCGGCATCCTGATCTCGCGATTACTCGGTGTGGTGCGCGAGATGATCTTCGCCGCCTTCCTCGGCGCCGACAACATCACAGACCAATACGTCGCGGCGTTCCGTATCCCCGACTACGCGAACTACCTCCTCGCCGGTGGATTCCTGACGATCACGTTCATCCCGATCTTCTCGAAGTACCTCGCCGACGACGACGAGGAAGGCGGATGGCAGGGATTCTCGTCGATCGTGCGATGGCTGGCAATCGGCATCACCGTGATGATCATCGCCGCGTGGTTCGCTGCACCCTGGATCATCGAGACGATCTACCCGGAATTCACAGCGGATCAGATCGCGACCACGGTCCGCCTCACACGGATCGTCATGACCGCCCAGTTCGCTTTTGTGGTCGGCGCCATGTTTGCGGCGGTTCAGTACGCGCAGGGCGTGTTCACGATCCCGACGCTGGCTCCGATCATCTACAACGTCGGCATCATCGCCGGCGGTGTCATCTATGCATGGGTCACTGGAACGGCAAACCCGGAGGGCTTCATCTGGGGAGCCGTGGCGGGGGCATTCATCGGCAACCTCGCCGTCCAGTGGTGGGGAGCACGCCGCGTCGGCATGCACTTCGACTTCGGCGGCGGGTGGTTCTCCCCTGCCGTCAAGCAGTACGTGCTGATGGCTATACCGCTGATGATTGGCCAGTCAATCGTGGCGCTCGACGAGAGCTTCATGTCGATCTTCGGGGACCTCGTCGGCGACGGAACACAGACCCACCTGCTCTACGCCCGACGCACCATGCTCGTGCCGGTCGGGATCATCGCCCAGGCCGCAGCGGTCGCGGCATACCCGTTCCTGTCTCGTTTGTTCGCCGAGGGGAAGATTCGCGCTATGCAGAGCACGGTGGACAAGGCGATGCGATGGGTGCTCGTGCTCTCGATTGGAGCGGCCGGCCTGCTCGCGGCGCTGGCACTGCCGGTCGTGCGGGCGTTGTACGAGCGGTACGCGTTTGACGTAGCCGACAGCTCGGCCACCGCAGCGGCCCTCTTCTTCTACGCCCTGTCCATACCGGTCTGGGGCGCCCTCCAGATCCTGACCCGCGCCTTCTATGCGCGCCGTTCGATGTGGACCCCTGTCATCGTCGGCACGGTCACAACGGGCATCGCGATCCCGCTCTACCTCCTACTCGCCGACGAGTTCGGCATTCGCGGTGTTGCCGTGGCCAGTGTGCTCTCGCTCCTCGCCTACACGAGCGCCCTCGCGTTGCTCTGGTATCGGGGGGCAGACGGACATGCCAGACTTCGCCAGGTTCTTGGAACGGCCGGCCGCGCCATCCCGCCGACCGTTCTCGGTGCTGCAGCCGCTTTCCTGATTGGCTGGGCGGTGATGACGAACCTCCCGGGCCAGACCACCATCGTCAGCGTCGCTGCGATCCTGCTCGGCACGGCGGTCTTCGCCGGCATCGCGTTCAGCCTCGGTTCCTTCCTCTACGACATCCTCACCGCCGCCGCCCGCCGCCGCCCGCCGACCCCACCGGAAGACACAGATGTGATGGAGATGATCGGGTAGCTGCAAACCTTCGTCTCCCCCGCCGCCAGTGTGCGGACCGGGGACATGGGT
>CBFDAN010000182.1:0-4489 GCA_965602815.1 uncultured bacterium | reverse complement strand
GAGGCTCGGGCTACGAACCATCGCGACCGCCCGCCCCAGCAGCTCGCGACTAGCTCAAACCCCTTGGGCGTGGAAGAAGATGCGTCGCTCTCTCGCCTGGTCCAGCTCGGCGTACAGGACGCGCTGCCACTGGCCGAGCAGGACTTCGCCATCGACGATCGGGATGGTCACCGATGGCTGGCCGACGAGTAGTTGCCGCACGTGTGCGTGTCCGTTGATGAACTCGTCTTCCTGCATGTTCTCGGTGCGCACATCGTGATCGTCGTGCTCGTAGTAAGCATCGACGGGGATCGTGCGGTCGATCGCCTTGCGGAAGTCGTTCAGGAAGCCCGTCTCGGATTCATTGATCACGATCGACGTCGTGGTGTGCGGCGTGTAGATGGTGATCTGGCCGTGTCCGACCGATGAACGTTTCACCACGTCGCGCACGATCTCGGTGAAATCCCAGAACTCCTCAGAGGCGCCGGTGTGGAAGTGCATCGCCTCGGTTCGAATCGCCGGAGACGTGGACACCGCGAGCACAACCGGGGTACCGACGGGGTCGATTGTGGCTTTGCGAATCGCAATGCGTTCGTCCATGGAATTCCTCGTGGATCGTCGGCGAGACCCTAACGGCCGCACCAGGTTACCGGGGCCCAATCCAACCCGCCACGCCATTTCGAACCGGGCTGCAAGACGGTCCATGAGGTCCGGTAGAATCGGCTTTCACCAGTGGAGGAGACCACATGACAGCGACGGTGATCCTTGGCTCCCAGTGGGGCGACGAAGGGAAAGGGAAGATCACCGATCGGTACTCCCGCGACGCTGATGTGGTCGTCCGATACCAGGGTGGCAACAACGCCGGCCACACGATCGTGGTCGAAGGCGAACGTTTCGCGCTGAGCTTGATCCCATCAGGTGTTCTCTATCCGCAGGTCACTCCGGTCATCGGCAACGGGACCGTCGTCGATCCGGCCGTCTTGATCCGGGAGATGGACGAACTCGCCGAGCGAGGCATCGACCCGTCGAGAGTCCGTGTCTCGGGGAATGCCCACGTCATCATGCCGTACCACCGCAAGATGGACGCGGTGCTGGAGCGCTACCTCGGCGAGGAGCAGATCGGAACCACCAAACGTGGGATCGGGCCTGCGTACATGGACAAGTTTTCGCGTTTCGGCATTCGCATGCAGGACCTCTTCGATCCGAAGATCTTCCGCAAGAAACTCGAGGTTGTGCTGAAGGACAAGAACAGGCAACTCCAGAAGGTGTACAACCAGCTCCCGCTCGATCTCGAGGAGATGTACGAGGAGTATCTCGGCTACGCCGCTCGGCTTGAAGGACATATCACCGATACGTCGCTCCTCGTCTGGGAGGCGATCCACGGCGGCAAGACCGTCCTCTTCGAAGGCGCCCAGGGAACACTCCTCGACATCGACCACGGTACCTATCCGTTCGTGACGTCATCGAATTCAACGGCAGGCGGAGCATCGACCGGCTCCGGCGTCGGGCCGCGGGATCTCGACAACATCATCGGGGTTGCAAAGGCGTATATCTCCAGAGTCGGCACCGGACCGTTCCCGACCGAACTGCTCGACGAAACCGGCGACCGCATGATCGAGATCGGGGGCGAATACGGCGTGGTGACCGGCCGGCGCCGTCGATGCGGGTGGCTCGATGCAGTTGCGTTGCGCTATTCAGCTCGGGTCAACGGGCTCACCGAGATTGCGCTCACGAAACTCGACATCCTCTCCCACTTCGATCCGATCAAGATCGCCATTGCCTATGAGTCGGACGGCACTCGGTACGACGAGTTCCCACGCCAGCAGTCCGTTCTCTACCACTGCACCCCGATCTACGAAGAACACAAGGGTTGGAACGTAGACATCTCGAAGGTCAGTTCGTACGACGACCTTCCACCCGCGGCGAGGGCGTACGTAGAGCGGGTCGAGGAACTGAGCGGCGTACGCGTCTCCTCCGTCGGTGTCGGCCCCGGCCGAGAAGCCACCCTGATGCGCCCCGCGTAATGATCGAGCGCTACTCGCTCCCGGAGATGGCCGCGATCTGGAGCGAGACGAACAAACTCGCGGTGTGGAAGGAGGTTGAGACCCTCGTCGTTGAGGCATGGGCCGACCTCGGCGTCGCACCGATCGAGACCGCCACCGCCGTGCGCGCCGCTCCCGAAGTAGCGATTGGCGCATGGAAGGCCCGGGAGCAAGTCACCAATCACGACGTTGCCGCGTTCGTCGATCTCCTCGCCGAGTCGGTCGAGGTCGGGGGGGAGTGGGTCCACTTCGGGCTCACGTCGTCCGATGTGGTCGACACGGCCAACGGCGTGTTCCTGCGAGAGGCCGCCGACCTATTGCTGCGCCGAATCGCCGCTCTGCTGGCCGCCATCACGTCGAAGGCATTCGAGTATCGCTACACGCCCATCATCGGACGTACACACGGTATCTGGGCCGAGCCGACGTCATTCGGCCTCAAGCTCGCGAGTTGGGCTTTCGAGATGGAACGGGACTACCGCCGGATGAGCCACGCTCGCGACAGCGTTGCAGTCGGGAAGATCTCCGGTGCCGTCGGCACGTACGCTCATACACCCCCATCCGTCGAGGCCTACGTCTGCGACCAACTCGGCCTTGGTATCGAGCCGGCGTCGTCTCAGATCACCCACCGGGATCGCCACGCGGAGTTCCTCAACGCGATCGCCCTCACCGGGTCCTCGCTCGAACGGTTTGCCACCGAGATCCGGCATCTCCAGCGGAGTGAGGTTGGGGAGGTTCGCGAATCCTTCGGGAGCGGACAGAAGGGCTCCTCAGCGATGCCCCACAAGCGGAATCCGATCGCCTCAGAGAACATCACCGGCATCGCACGTTTGCTCCGCGGTTATGCGTCGGTCGGCATGGAGAACGTTGCGCTGTGGCACGAGCGGGACATCAGCCACTCCGCTGCTGAACGGATCGCCCTGCCGGACGCGACCGGCCTGCTCGACTACGCGCTCGACCGCATGACACGCCTCATCGATCGTCTCGTGGTCAATACGGAACGGATGGCCGAGAACCTCGAGGTAACTCGCGGCCTGGTCTTCTCGCAGGCGGTCCTCCTCGCTCTCGCCGAGAACGGCCACACCCGCGACGACGCATACCGGATCGTGCAGCGCAACGCACTCGCCGCCTGGGACGAAGGCGGGAACCTGCTCGACCGACTCGCCGCCGACCCGGAATGTGATCTCACAGACGATGAACTTGCCGGCTGTTTCTCGGCCGAGCGATTCCTCCGCAATACAGGTGCGGTGTTCGACCGGCTCGAAGGGTTGCAACTCTGAACGACCACCGGTGGACATGCGTTCGGCGGCGAACGAGAAGCCGCGCAGACGGCAGCGCTCGCCCAACATCTCGAATGGACACCCGAATCTATCAATCGATAGAATCGACCATATCCACCGTTGGACCCTTTGGAGGTGCCACATGAAGTCGTACCAAATCGCGCTCATCCCAGGTGACGGAGTCGGCGACGAGATCACGGACGAGGCCGTCCGCGTCCTCGATACCGCCGCCGATATCTACGGTTTCGAGGTCGCCACCGAGAGCTTCGACTGGTCGTGTGATCGCTACCTCGCGACCGGCGCGATGATGCCGGAGGACGCCCTCGAGACACTCGCTGCGTTCGATTCCATCTTCCTGGGGTGTATCGGTGACGCGAACAAGGTTGAGGATCACATCTCCCTCCAGATGCTGCTGGCGATCCGGAAAGGATTCGATCAGTACGTGAATCTCCGCCCGATCAAGCTGTATCCGGGTGTCTCCTCCCCGATCAGCACGGCCACCCCCGAAACGGTCGACATCCTGGTGATCCGGGAAAACACCGAGGGTGAGTACTCCGGCAACGGCGGATTCTTCAAACGCGGAACGCCCGACGCGTTCGCGCTCCAGACCGGCATCTTCACATGGAAGGGATGCGAACGCACCATCCGCTACGGCTTCGAGGCGGCACGAAGGCGGCAGAAGCTCGGCTCTTCGGCCCCAGTCGGCCGGGTCACCAACTGCACGAAGTCGAACGCGCTCAACTACTCCATGGTGTTCTGGGATGAGGCCTACGACTTCGTCGCACAGGACTACCCGGACATCGAAACGGACATGGCGCTCGTGGATGCCCTGACGATGTGGTTCGTCAAGAACCCCGACTACTTCGACGTTGTGGTGGCCTCGAATCTCTTCGGCGACATCATCACCGACCTCGGAGCCATGCTTCAAGGGGGCATGGGTTTCGCCGCTGGAGGAAATGTCAACCCCGAGGGTGACTACCCATCGATGTTCGAGCCCATCCACGGCTCGGCACCCAAGTACACCGGGCAGAGTGTGGTCAATCCGATCGCTTCGATCGAAGCCGTCCGCATGATGCTGGATACCCTGGGACAGACCGCAGCGGCCGACCACATCGAGACCGCCATCGCCGCCACACTCGGCGCAGGCAAGACTCGAACGAAGGACATGGGCGGATCGAGTTCAACAATCGA
>CBFDAN010000181.1:0-4513 GCA_965602815.1 uncultured bacterium | reverse complement strand
GAGATCAGCTCGTCAATCTGCTCCTCGCCCTCGACTGCTTCATCGGCAGTGGCAATCTCGAGTCCGTCGATCGTTCCAAAGGTCAGGGAGGCGTCCGCGTCGCCCGATGCCTCGAAGCTGACATCCGAGTACAGCGGAGACTCGAATACGAAGATGTACTCCTGCCAGATGTTCTCGAACTCAAGTCGATGGACGTCGGTACCGCCGCCCTGCGGGGGCAGGCGATCAGTGGGGTCCCCGGTGGGTGCTCCCGAACGCATACGCTCAATCTCTTCCGATGCATCAGCGAGCGACCCGGAAAGCCCGAACTCCTCGAGGAAGCTGAAGTTCGTGATTCCTATGACCGTTCCATTCTCGTCCACGAGCGCTCCGCCACTCTGCCCACCGACGACGGTGGTGTCCGACTGCAGGAACGTCCACTCCTCGCTCTCCCATTCGCGGGTCCGCGAGAGGATCCCTTCGGTGATCGTTGGTTGAGGAAACGCTTCAGACTCACCGGGATACCCGACGAGGTAGACCGGGCGGCCGATCGGGATCGCCTCACCGTCTCCGATAACCACAGGTTCCGGCAGGTTCGCGACGCCGGACACGTCAATGATGGCGAGATCTCCAAACAGGTCGGTACCGACAACCCGCGCATCCCGGATCTCCGTACCGTTCGGAAATACCACGCGGACGGATTGATACGGCCAGACAACATGAGCAGCGGTGAGCACCGTTGAGGCGTCGATCAGGATGCCACTACCTCCGGCGATGTCGGTGTCGATCGCTGCGACCGACGCCGCAACCTGATCAAAGACCTGCTCTGCGGTTGAGAGTACCGGCAAGATGGTCGTCGAGGTCTCAGGCGCAGCTTCGGTGCTCGATGTCGAGGTCGGTTCACTCGACGAGGTGCACGCCGCGCCAAGGAAGGCGAATGCGAGGATCGCGACAGCGAATGGATTCCGAATCACTCCAGTTCACCTGCAGCGACACCTGCGACGCTGGCTCGACGCTCCGCCGACCGGTTCGCGTCGCCTTGAAGGTCGAGCAACTCGATACGGGCCTCTTCAGCCAGGTCGGCCGCGGACACGTCGGCTGCGGCGAGCCGCGCTTCGACACCCTCTTTGACCAGTCGCTGGGCTTCGTCGAGGAGCGCTTCGACCATCTCGTCCTCGGCCACGACTCGCACAACCTGACCCTTGATGAAGAGGTGCCCCTTGCCACGGCCGGCTGCGATGCCGATGTCGGCCTCGCGTGCCTCGCCCGGACCGTTCACGATGCATCCCATGATCGCAACCTGGATGGGCAGGTTGGCGGCTTCGAGTGCCGCAGTCGCCTCCTCAGCCACTCTGATCACGTCGACTTCGGCTCGTCCGCACGACGGACACGCGACAAGATCGAGGCCGGTGCGTTCACGCAATCCGAGGTACTCGAGAAGCTGCCGGCCGGCTTTGGCCTCCTCCACCGGATCGGCGGTGAGCGAGAAGCGGATCGTGTCCCCGATGCCTTCGAGAAGGAGGGTGCTGATCCCGGCGACCGACTTGATCAACCCTCCGGGCGGCGGCCCGGCTTCGGTTACCCCGAGGTGCAAGGGGTACTCGACTTGCTCGGCGAGCAGCCGATACGCCTCGACCATGCGCGGCACCGTTGAGTGTTTGACTGAGATCTTGATGTCATAGAACCCGACATCTTCGAGGTATCGGATCTCCTGCTGGGCCGAGCGCACGAGCGCCATAGGCACCGGAGCGCCGAACTCTTCGAGGAGGTCTTTGTCGAGCGATCCGGCGTTCACTCCTACCCGGATCGAAACCCCCGCTTCTGCCGCGGCCCGGGCAACGGCCTTGATGTGTTCTTCTTTCCTGATGTTGCCAGGGTTCAGGCGGAGTCCCGCAACACCGGCCTCGAGGGCCGCCAACGCGAGGCGATACTGGTAGTGGATGTCGGCGATGATAGGGACCGGGGAACGTGGAACGATCTCAGCGAGGCCTTGCGCCGCTTCGGCGTCGTTGCACGTGATACGAACGATGTCGGCGCCCGATCCCTTGAGTGCGTACACCTGCGACAACGTGGCGTCGACATCGGCGGTCTTCGTCGTCGTCATCGACTGGACGCTGATTGGTGCCCCTCCCCCGACCGCCACGTCACCAACCATCACCTGCCGCGACTTCCGGCGTTCGAATGCCATGTGCGTAATGGTAGGGAAGTAGCAACTAGCAAGATAGGAGATTCGAGACGCGAGACGTTGATGGGAAGGATCTCGGGTCTCCGGTCTCGGGTCTCAAATACCCGGTTCGAAGAACCGACTTGAGATGGCGCCGGTCCGGCCCCTACAACTGCAGCGGCTTGAAGATGTCGAGGTAGACGCCCATCAGGCCAACGGTTATCAGGAACACGACAACAACAGCGGCAACCGGCATCAACTTGCGAATGTCCGGAACACGTCCGCTGATCTTCTCGTACAACGCGACAGCGAAATGGCCTCCGTCGAGCGGGTAGAGCGGTATGAAGTTCAAGATCCCGACAAACACGTTGACGAGCGCGAGCACCACAAGCGTGGTCTCCATGGGGCCGGCAAGCCGGGCGAGTCCGATCGGGCTAATTGGTCGGACTTCGTCGAGAACCTCTTCACTGCCACCGAAGACCGAGATGATCAACTCAGGGAACCCGATGACCATCCGCCAGAGGCCCTGTACGCTCTGGACAGCGGCCTCGGCAATCCCACGGTATGCGGCGCCGACGACACCGAACAGGCCCGGTTTCACGCGTTCGAGATGTGAGGCGGCGCCAAAATACCCAATCTCTTCGTACACCTCTTCACCCGCTTCGTCGGTGACAGCTTCACCGTCGACGACAACCGCCCGCTCCCGGAACGCGAGGGTGGTGAACGCCTGTCCAGGCGTTGCGTCGCGGGTGTATCCAATCAGGACCGTCTCCCCGCCATCGACGCTGATTCGGTCGACAAAGTCGTCCCAGGACGCGACCGGGATACCCTCATAGGACTGCAGAACATCACCTTCTTGGAATCCGGCGAGCAGCGATGGTGACGGTTCACCGGATGGTGTTGTCGGGGAGATCGCCGCGAGCGTGAGCGTTGGGATTGGGTCCCCGGCGTCGTCGGTCGCCACCTCACCCCAGATCAGGAAGACGGTCACGAGGAGGATGGTCGCCATCACGAAGTGGCTGAACACGCCGGCGAGAACGACGACCGACTTCTTCCAGAACACGGAGTTTCGATACGTGCGGCCCTCGTCTTCGGGCGCAACTTCTTCGAGGGGGTTCATCCCGATGATGCGGACATACCCACCGAGCGGGATCGCCTTGATGCCGTACTCCGTCTCACCGCGCGTCATCGACCAGATGCGCGGACCGAAGCCGAAGAACGCTTCGGTGGCCTTCATGCCGAAGCCCTTCGCAGCCACGAAGTGAGCGCCTTCGTGCACCACGATCATGGCGACGATCCCGATCACCATCACTGCGGTCCCCATCAGCGAATCCTCATCAGCGGTCTCATGCCTCCAAAACTACCCACACAACTCACCTAGCGGGTCGATCGCGACAGTATCGATGCTGCGGCCGCCGCCCGGCCCGCCGCATCCGCAGCGAGGGCCGAGGCCAAAGTTCGCACCGACGCTGCCGGAACGGCGTCGAGGGCGTCTGCGACGACGTCGATGATCTCTGGGAAGCTGATGCGGCGGTCGAGGAACGCACCGACCGCCACCTCATCGGCCGCGTTGAGAACGGCAGGCCCGTTCCCTCCTCTTCGTCCTGCCGCATATCCCATGTCGAGGGCAGGAAAGCGCTCTCGATCCGGGACCGAGAATGTCAAATCGACGCCGGTTGGATCAAACGGCTTGGCGGACCCGCCGGTCCGCGCGGGTGCGGTCAACGCATACTGAATCGGCTTGCGCATATCCGGCTGGCCGAGTTCCGCCTTCACCACACCGTCGGTGAACTCGACGAATGAATGCACGAAGCTCTTGGGGTGTATGACCACGTCGATCTGGTCATACGAAAGACCGAACAGGAAGTGAGCTTCGATCACCTCGAATGCTTTGTTCATGAGCGTGGCCGAATCGATCGAGATTCGTCGGCCCATGTCCCACGTGGGATGAGCCAGCGCGTCCTCGACTGAGACACTCTGAAGGTCGATATCAGGGCTCGCGTGAAACGGCCCGCCGGAGGCTGTGAGGATCACGCGACGCACGGCGCCATTCGGCTCGCCCACCACGCACTGCCAGATGGCGGAGTGCTCGCTGTCGACGGGGATCAGCTCACCCCCGTGTGCTGCAAGTGTGTCCATGACGAGAGATCCGCCGGTGAGCAGACTCTCCTTGTTCGCAAGACCAAGCCGGTTGCCAGCCTCGAGTGCTGCAAGCGAGGGCGCAAGTCCTGAGGCGCCGACAATGCCGTTGATGACGATCGTGTCCGGAGTTCCGGCGAGCCGGGCAACTGCGTCCGGCCCGAACTCGACTCTGCGTTCGAGAACTGAATCGACTGCGCTCGTCGGTGCCCGGGCGACCGCGACCCGCGC